>NZ_ASPS01000112.1:0-394 GCF_000517865.1 Paenibacillus sp. FSL R7-269 | reverse complement strand
TGACCGCCGCGGGCTGCGGCGAGCTGCTCGTGCCGGCGGGAGATATCGACGCGCTGGCCGGGCGGGTGAACGCGCTGCTGGCCGACCAGGCGATGGCGGCCGGCATTGGCCGGCAGGCGCGGGAGCACATCAAGGCCGTCTACGGCCCGGCGGCTTACCGCGCCCGGCTGCAAGGCTTAGCGGAGAGATGGCATCTCCGCTACTGCCTCCAGCCGCCGCAGCTCATCGGCGGCCCGGAAGCCCCGCCCGCAGCTGCGCCGGCGGGCGGGAAGAGCGCCCCCGCGGCAGAGCCGCCGCGGGGGAAGACCGGGCGCCGCGCTGCAAGGCTGCGGGCCGCGAAGTTGCGGCGCGGCAGGCTGCGCCGCGCCAAGTCCCGGAGCGGCGCAGCGGGAAA
>NZ_ASPS01000111.1:0-659 GCF_000517865.1 Paenibacillus sp. FSL R7-269 | reverse complement strand
TGGAGGAGATCACCGCGGCAATAAAGCCCATCCCCATCGTTGCTGCGAACAGCCCTTGATCGGCAACGGCCTGGATGGCATCAGCTAACACATTCGTAAGACCCGCATTTCTTAGACCATATACGACAACATACATACCGATGGAAAAGAAAACAATCGCCCAAGGTGCTCCCTTCACCACTTCCATTGCAGGTACAGCTGGACTTCTCCTTGCCATAAGCAGGAAAAAGATTGCGATAACCCCGGCTACAACAGACACTGGGATATTCAGGAACTCACTCACGAAGTACCCTGCCAGCAGAACTGCTAATACCCACCAGGATAGCTTGAACATCTTCTTATCTTTGATAGCTTCCGCCGGATTTTTCAGCTGGGAGCTGTCAAAGTTTCTGGAAATGCTTTTGCGGAAGAAGAAATAAAGCACGAGAATACTTGCCCCTAAGGAGAATAAGGTAGGCATTAACATCCGTCCGGCATATTCCATAAAGGTTAATCCGAAAAAGTCAGCCGATACGATATTCACCAGATTGCTTACAACCAGGGGCAAAGACGTAGTATCTGCTATAAACCCGCTAGCAATGATGAACGGAAAAACCTTTTTCTCATCAAAATTCAGCGCACGGACCATAGCCAGCACAATTGGTGTTAGAATGAGCGCT
>NZ_ASPS01000110.1:0-74424 GCF_000517865.1 Paenibacillus sp. FSL R7-269 | reverse complement strand
GCTGCCCATTCGAAGAATCCAATTTTATCGAGGATTAGGGAGATCAAAATGATTGCTACAAAGGCCAGTGTGGCATTCCACACAATCAGCGTAACATCCAGAACATCCTTCAAGCTGACGACACCGACAAGTAAGGCGAGTAACGCTCCGCCGCAGGCAGACCAGCCAATGGACAGATGTTTAGGCTGCCAAATGACAAAAATTAATGTGACGATAAATATAAGACTCGCTAAAACTACCAAATGATCTCCCCCATTATATGTCTATATAACACATTGCAGAGCACTCCCTTCATATGCTTAAGTATAATAACGTACATCATTATATAATTATATGATTATATATTCAATATCAAAATATTACTCGCAGCAGGCAGCACCAGACGGCTTGTTTAAACTGGATAGAATGAAGCTGGTATCCGGTGTAAGCTGAAGAATGGCCGCAACATGAGGCTTATCTTCAATGCTTAAAGAGTAATACACCCACTGACCTTTTTTTTGTTCCTTAACCAATCCGCTGCTTTTCAATTTGCGCAGATGCTGGCTTACGGCTGGTTGGGAGATGTCAAAAAGATCCACGAATTCACATACACACCACTCCCGTTCTTTTAAAAGGGTTAGAATCGTGAGCCGTGTTTTATCTCCAAGGAGTTTTAAATCTTCCGCAAGTTCATTTAGTACATTCATTTAAAAGCTCCTCCCATCTATATAAGGCAATACTTATATTCTAAGACCTTAATGGCCAATTAGCAACCAGATGAAAATAATATTTGCATTTTGCAATCAATTGCGGTATAACCAGTTCAAGAGGTGAACACATGGAAACCCCACGAGAACTATTTCAAATCATGACCCGGCGCTTAGGGCTTCTCAATAAGGACTGCTGCAGTGTAAGGGGATGTAAACTATCCGCGGCCCAAAGCCATCTGCTTTATGAGATCGCCCGGAGCCACAATCCTTCCATGCAGCAAGTTGCCGAAGCACTGGGCACGGATATTACCACCTTCAGCAGACAAGTCCAGTCGTTGGTGAAAATGAATTTGGTAGAAAAGACACCTGAACCCAGCGATCGGAGAATCTATACCCTTTCCCTTACTTCCGAAGGAAAACTGGTGGCTGCAACTATTGATCAACAAATGAATGAATACCTGATTGAAGCCTTCTCGCATATGAGTGAGTTTGAAGTAGAAACATTGCTACGATCCATCAAGCTTTTCAACGATGCTATGGGGAAATCCAGCAATTGCTGCGCACCTGTTAAAGGGTGATTTCCCTTGGCCTTTATTTGTAACTTGCAAGTTATTTTAATGATAAGGAGTGTGTATTCATGAACAAACTTACGAATGACCAAATCCGCCAAAATGTACGGGGACGTTATCAAACCATTGCTGTACAAAAGGCCGAACCTGCCTCCTCCTGCTGCTCCTCTGCTGACAGCTGCTGTGACAGCCCAACTGATTATGATGCCATATCTGCTAAAATGGGATATTCTAGTGAGGATCTGGCCGCAGCTCCTGAAGGCGCAAATTTAGGTCTTGGTTGCGGTAATCCCCAGGCTATTGCTGAGCTGAAGCCTGGTGAACATGTTATGGATCTCGGGAGCGGCGGCGGGTTCGATTGCTTCCTCGCTTCCCGGCAGGTAGGTGAACAAGGCCATGTTATCGGTGTAGATATGACTCCTGAGATGATTAGCCGGGCAAGAGATAATGCCATTAAAGGTAAGTTTAATAATACCGAATTCAGGTTGGGAGAAATTGAACATCTTCCGGCGGCCGACAACTCGGTTAATGTCATAATCTCCAACTGTGTGATTAACCTCTCGCCTGATAAGCAGCAAGTATTCCGTGAAGCCTATCGCGTTCTTATGCCCGGAGGGCGTCTGGCCATCTCTGATATTGTAACTACAGCTGAGCTACCCCCCGAAATCAAAAATGACCTGGGCGAATTATATTCGGGTTGTATCTCCGGGGCCTCTTTCATTTCTGATCTGGAGATGATGCTTCAGGAAAGCGGCTTTACTGAGATCCATATTGAGCCCAAAGACGAATCCAGAACATTTATCAAAGATTGGGTTCCCGGTGCGAACGTTGAGCAATACATCGTCTCTGCTGTGATTAAAGCGAGAAAACAATCTTAAGGAGATGATCTAATGAGAGTGGTCAAGGGTTGTATCGGAAGATGGGCTACCGGCAGGTGGGTCTATTGGAGAAGCAGGGGATTATAGACAAAACGTTTATTGATGTGATGATTATGGAGAAGCTTCTACTATAAAAATGAAGTTAAAAAAGGAGAAGTTCTACCCGTAAACGGAAGAACTTCTCCTTTTAATCAGTTCCAACTACTCCCTACTTACTAACCAATCAGCAACTTGTCCTCTGGGTAACGGTACTTCTGTTTAACACTTTTTTGTGCCAAGGCAAAGGCTAAGGTTAAAGGGCCCAGTCTCCCAATATACATTATAACTATGATGATACATTTACCAATCGGTGACAGATCAGGGGTTAAGCCCATGGACATGCCCACGGTTCCAAAGGCTGATGTAGCTTCAAATAAAAGAGCAAGAATATCCGTATGGCGGGTATATTCAGTAATTGTTAATAAAAAGGTTGCTCCAAGAACAAGGCCTAAGGAGATGGTCATTACAGCCAATGATCTGAAAATAAGATCTTGAGGTATCCGTTTTTTTAGCAGCTGCACATCAGCATTCCCCTTGATGGTTGAGAAGATGCTTAATATGAGTACCGCAAAGGTGGTCGTCTTGATCCCCCCGCCTGTCGAGCCTGATGAAGCTCCTATGAACATCAGAAAGATCATAAAGAACTGGGACGCCGGTAACATCGCACCAATATCAATGGAGTTGAACCCCGCTGTGCGGGTAACCACTCCCTGGAAATATCCACCCCAGATTCTTTCCCCCCATGTGAGTGTACCAAATGTTCTGGTATTAAAAAGCTCAAACACAAATATGACCAGAAACCCTGCAAAACAAAGCACTCCTGAAGTGATTAGCACGATTTTTGTGTGAAAAGACAGAGCCTTCCAGCTTCTCTTGCGGTATAGATCCAGAATCACAATAAATCCAATTCCACCAATGATAAATAAAAATGAAATGACAATATTGACTAACGGATCACCGACATACCGGCTCAGACTATCCGACCATAATGAAAAACCTGCGTTATTAAAGGCCGAGATGGAATGGAAAATTCCATAATATAAGGCTTTGGCAACACCCAGGTCATTTGCCCACCGGACGGTCAACAACAATGCCCCAAGAGTTTCGAAGATAAATGAGATCAGCACAATGCTTAGTGATAACCGGACGACCCCTTGTGTTTCAATGGAGTTCGAAGATTGTTGGATGAGTAAACGCTCCTTCAGCCCAATCTTCTTCCCCAGAATTACGGCAATTAGAACACTGAACGTCATGAATCCTAATCCTCCGATTTGAATGAGGAGCAGGATAATGATTTGTCCAAAGTTGGAGAAGTCGGTTCCTGTATCCAGCACCACCAGTCCAGTGACACACACAGCTGAAGTTGAGGTAAACAATGCATTTAGCCATCCCACACTAGTTCCGGTGGATGAAGATACCGGTAAGGACAACATAATTGTCCCCAGAATGATGGTTACAGCAAAACCTAAAAGAATAATTCTTGATGAGGTTAGACTGAGTTTTCGAGTAAACCAAAGGTACCTTTTTTTAAACATATCACTGGCTCCTGTAATGATTCTTTTCGTAAATAAACAGCGCTGCGTCACCTTCAAGGCTGTGTGTCCAGTGAGAGCATCAGCCAGGTAGCTCTTGTTGAAAACACTGTTGGTCCTTTAGATAATCGAGCAAAAGCCGGTTAAATAATTGCGGTTGACATAGGTGACTAGGATACATGGCATTCTCGATGATCGCTAAATGAGCTTTGGGATACTTAGCCGCTGTTTTTTTAACTTGCTCTAACACCCGCTCATTGTGATTACCTGACACGATCAGCACCGGAATTTGCAGCCGCAGCGCAAACCCGTAACCGTCCGAATACTTCAACGCCATGCGTTGCTTAATCCATTCTGTCGTCCGTTTATGCATAAGCTCTTTTCTCAAGATATGGTAAGCCAAGAGCCACCGGTGATAGGTGATACGTAAAGGCTTGATAAACATTTCAGCAGGGAGATAATGAGAAATCCAGGCACAGAACTGCAACGCTTCTTTCAACTTACTTCCACTAGCAGAGTAATCACCTTGAAAATAACTATCCACCAAAATCATGGTAATCACCCGCTCAGGGAACAGATAGGCGAACTTCTGGGCAAGTATAGCTCCAGTGGAGCAGGCTACAATTACAATCTTTTCTACATCCAGTTTATCTAATAATGCCTTTAGATCCTCAACTTGAGTGTCTAAGATCCGGCCAATCTCAACATTCATCTTCCCCGACAGCCCGTTTCCTCTTAGATCATAGACAATTACTTTCGCGCGCTTACTGAAATATTCCGCCTGTGGTTCAAAAAGATGGTGGGAGGTCGAATAATCATGGATAAAAACGATGGGCAGACCGCTACCCGATATCTCATAATACAAGGTTGTTCCGTTGACATCAACAATAGGCACTGCAGGATTCCCCTCTCATGAACGCTTACGGGGTTAGCTGACGGATTCGGACCTGAGTAGCCCTACTCGATATTCTCGAGATTCACCCCGGAACTTTTGGTTCCCCCGTTTCCTTTACAGGAATTCAGCGGCAAATATCATTTCTCAGATTGCTCCTTACTTCTTTCCGTATGGGTAAGCAGATCGTCTTGTATGCTGTTTTTCCACAAGGGAACGCCCGAACGGTAGGCCGCCCGGCCATTTAGATGGCCTGCGACCGGTGAAGTGATGAATACAAAAAGAATCGCCAGCAGCAGCTTGACACTGATCTCTCCATCTTTGAACCAAAAGTAAAGGAAGCCGCCGCCCAATAAACATAACACCCCGAACGTTGCACTTTTGGTGGCCGCATGTGAACGCAGATAGACATCGGGCAGCCGGATCAGACCAAAGGCACTAATGCCGCAAAAAATGGCGCCCAGCACTACTAGAATCGAGCTAAACAACTCACCTGTCATGCAGTTCCCCTCCTTCTTCCACAACAACCCCACGTTCGATATACCTTGCGAGTGCAGTGGTTCCAATAAACGTCAGAATACCGATAACCAGAATTACCTCAAGAAAATTGCGGGTATCCAGCAGCATACTAATGACAGTAATCATAGCCAGTACATGAATGCCTATCGTATCTAGGGCCGCCACCCTATCCGAACGGGTAGGTCCTTTCAGAAGCCGGTACAGGCACGCGAGTATGGCCATTCCCAGAATGGTCAATGCGGTAGTTAATAGTACGGAGACCATCAGCGGGTCACCTCCATGATCACTTGTTCGAAATTCCCCCGGATCTGCTTCACCATTTCCTCAGCATCTTTGATGTCAATAGCATGAATATATAAGGTCTTCCCATCCCTTGACACGTCGAGAGTTAGCGTGCCAGGAGTCAGACATATCAGACAAGACAACAGTGTAACTTCCCAGGCTGAGGTTAAGGCTGTCTCATAGGCGAATATTCCAGGGCGGATCGCCAGCTTCGGACGAAGAATATGATAAATCACCACAAAGTTCGAGATGGTCAATTCGCGGATAAAGATCAGCAGCAGCTTGAATATGGACCATAGACGTTTTAAATAAAATGGCCGGGCCTGGGGCTTGGATCTTCTGAATAACAGCAGCATCCCTATGCCGAGCAGAAACCCGATAAGAAAAGTGGCGCCGGAGCTGCTATTATTGATTGCCATCCACAATAAAGCAACTAACAGATTAAACAAGAATTGTAGAGTCATTATATCTACTCCTTCAGTATGGCTTGAATGTATTCCGCAGGTGAAGCCAGAACCTCTCCGGCCTGTGCTACATAGGCATATAGAGCATCTGCTCCAATACCCATTGCAATGACAAGCACAAGCAGTGCAGCGGCGACAGCAGAAGCTCTCTTCAGGTTCACAGCAGGCAGTTCTCTCTCAGGTTCATTTCCCCAGAAGGCCAGCCTGAACATCTTGATTAAGGAATACAGCACCATAAAGCTTGAGCCGAGACCGATAAGAGACAGTGTCAGCATACCGGCATCCAAAGCTCCGCGGATGATCAGCAGCTTTCCGGCAAAACCGCTCAGCGGCGGAATCCCCACCAGAGCAAGGGTCAATATAAAGAACATCCAGCCCAGGAGCGGGTATTTCTTAATCATGCCTCCCATTCCACTCAAACGATCTGTTCCTGCTGCGGAGATGATTAATCCGCCCAGTATAAACAGGAGCCCTTTAGCCAGCATATCGTGAAGCAGATAGAAGATGACTCCGTTCAGCGAATCCCCGGTACCTGCAGCAAGCCCGAAAGCCACAAATCCGACACTAATAATGACATTATAATTAAGAATCCGAGGGATATCCTTGTAGGCCACTGCCCCTATGCTGCCCAGAATCATGGTTGCCGCAGCCATCCAGGCGATCAAACTATGCGTGAGACTGGTATCATTCACAAACATCAGGGTGAACGTGCGGATAATGGCATATAGTCCTACTTTGGTAAGAAGAGCACCAAATAGTGCCCTGATCGCCGAAGGCGGTGCGCCGTACGATCCCGGGAGCCAATAGAACAGGAACAGCCCCGCTTTTAAGGAGAAGACGATTAAAAAAAGCACAGCAATTACGTTCAATATACCGCCTTGCCCCGCTTCAGCAATACGCTGTGACAAATGCGCCATATTCAGCGTCCCTACTGCCGCATACAGATACGCTACAGCTGCTACAAACAACGTTGACGACACAATATTGATCAGCAGGTATTTCGCTGTCTCCCGTAACTGCAGCTTGGTCCCTCCAAGGGAGATAAGGGCATATGAAGAAATCAGCATCACCTCAAAGAAGACGAACAAGTTGAAAATATCTCCCGTAAGGAAAGAGCCGTATACCCCGACCAGCAAAAAATGAAAGAAAGTATAATAATAATACCGCTCCCTCTGCTCTCCAATGCTGCTGAAGGAATAGAGCAATATGGCGAAGCTTACGATGGAAGCCATCATCACCATTAGTAAAGCGAACATATCTCCAACAAATACAATCCCGTAAGGGGGGACCCACCCTCCCATTTGTAAGGTCATAATGCCATCAGCATGTACACGTGTAACCAGCAAGGCTGTACTAAGGATAGTAAGGATACCGCTAACTACGCTAATCCCCCGCTGAAGGCGTATCTGCTCTTTGAATAGAATCAGAATCACCGCTGTACATAACGGAATCAGAATAGGCAGAACCAGAAGGTTATTCATTCTTTGACCTCCTTGATACTGTCGATTTCATCCGTACCTAAGGCCTGATAAGAGCGGTAAGCAAGCACGAAATAGAAGGCAGTTACGCCGAAGCTGATCACGATAGAGGTCAGGATCAGAGCCTGCGGCAGCGGATCGACATAAGTCTCCTCATTACCCAGCACAGGAGCTGCCCCCCGCTTGAGTCCGGCCATGGTCAGAAGCAGCAGATGTACACCATGCGTCAGTAAGGAGGTTCCCAGGACAACCCGCAGGAGGATTTTGGACAAAATCAGGTACACCCCTATAGTAAACAGAATGCCTATTGCTATCGCCATTACTAGTTCCATCTTTTATCCCCTCCAATCGTTAAAATAATGTTCATCGCAACTCCTACCACTGCTAAATAGACGCCTAAGTCAAATAGCACAGCTGTTGCCAGTTCGACATCTCCAAGGATAGGAAGATGGAAGTGTCCGAAGGAATGACTCAGAAAAGGGACACCAAAGAGAAATGAGCCTGAAGCTGTAAGAATAGCCAGCATGAGCCCTGCTGCCGTGAGCAGGCGGTAGTTTACAGGAAACACTTTACGAATCTGATCCATGCCAAAAGCGATGGTTATCAGTATAAGCGCTGCGGAAGTCATCAATGCGCCAATGAAGCCTCCCCCCGGATGATTATGACCTGCAAAGAACAGATACAGGGAGAAGATCAGAATGATGATGACAATTCCTTTGGACATCGTCTGCAGAATCACATCATTACTGCGCAGAGGTACAGCCAGCTGCGGATCAATTCGCTTAGGCTCCTCTTTCATTCTCAGATGGACAAGGGCATAAATGCCCAGCGAAGCGATACCAAGCACCATGATCTCAAATAAAGTATCGAATCCGCGGAAGTCTACAAGAATGACGTTAACTACATTTTTTCCGCCTGCCAGAGCGTAGCTTTCTTGTAAGAAGTACTCGGAGATGGACGCGAACGGACTACTGCCCATTGCTGCCAGAGCGACCAGCGTCACTGTTACACCCACACCAAGCGAGATGATCAGGTTAGGCAGCTTGAAGCGCATGTTCTCCTTCTGCTTCTTCAGCTTCGGCAAGTACCGGAAACAGAGCAGGAACAGGATGACGGACACGGTCTCAATAATCATCTGGGTCAGCGCAAGATCAGGTGCCCGGAAAAGGACAAACAGCAGCGTCACCATGTACCCGACACCGCCGGTGAACAGGATGGCATTGACCCGTGATTTGGCAAAAGGAACAGCAAAGGCTGCCAGCAGCATCGTTACAATAACGGCCCATTCATAGAAGGATAAGTCCGCATACTGTTTCATGCCAAAGCTGATCCCGGGTTCCCGGAGGAGAACACTAAGCACAGCCACGATCAAAAAGCTGAAGATATACAGTAAATAATGGCGGTTAGAGCCGGTCATATAGGCATCTGTCAAACGCGCGGACCCCCGTTCCAGTAGACGGAGCGACGCATCATACACCCGGTTAAGCGTATTCCGCCCCCTGGCTTCACGGTCCAGCACCCGCAGCCGGGTATAGCTTTTGAACAGGAGAATTCCGGCTGCTACAACACCAAGTGTCATGAAGATCTCGGGTGTCCAGCCATGCCAGAAATGAATAGAAGTCTCAAAGCTCTCCCCCGGAGAGAGCATCCCCGTGTGTATGGAGGCCATTGCCGGCTCAATCAGCGTGACCGAGACCAGATCCGGGAAAAAGGCAAACACCAGTGTAAAAGAAATCAGAATGACGGGTGCCAGCAAGAGTCCTAGTGGAGCTTCATGCGGCGTTTTGTCCAGTTTGTCTGAATGCTTCTTGCCGCCGAAGGTCTTAAATACAAGAATCATACTGTATACAAAAGTAAATACACTCGCAATCCAGGCAATGACAGGAAAGAGCTGCAGCCAGAATCCAGAATTCAGAATATCGAACTCGCGGATATTCAGTACCGCAGTGAAGAACATCTCTTTGCTGAGAAATCCGCTGAATGGAGGCAGCCCGGCCATGGAGAACGCCCCCATTAGTGCGACCGAGAAGGTAATCGGCATAAGCGACATCAGTCCGCCAAGCTTGCGGAGATCGCGGGTGCCGGTCTCATGGTCGATGATGCCTACCACCATGAACAGGCTGCCTTTGAACACAGCATGATTGATGAGGTGGAACAGCGCGGCTGTAGTAGCCATCGTATAAAAAATCGCGTCTTGTCTTCCGCCGGCAAAGCCGGCTGCTGATCCCAGACCAAAGAGTGACATGATGAGGCCCAATTGGCTGATCGTAGAATAGGCCAGTAAGGCTTTGAGATCTGTTTGCCGGATCGCTTTGAACGACCCATAGATCAAAGTAAGCAGGCCGGTTACAGACACCAGCCAGAACCACTCCGATTGCCCCGCAAAGACAGGAGTAAGCCTGGCCACCAGATAAATCCCTGCCTTGACCATGGTAGCGGAGTGAAGATAGGCGCTGACCGGAGTCGGAGCTTCCATGGCGTCCGGCAGCCAGATATGGAACGGAAACTGAGCCGATTTCGTAAAGGCACCCAGCAGAATCAGCAGCATAGCCGGGATAAACATAGCGTGATCCGTGATGGTTCCTGCCAATGCAATAATCTCCCGGATACTATAAGTACCGGTCATCACATACAGCAGATTAAATCCGGCAAACATGGCAAGTCCGCCGAACACGGTGATCAGCATAGATTTGAGTGCCCCATAACCGGATCTTTCCCGCCCGTACCAGAAAGCAATAAGCAGGAATGAGGATATACTGGTAAGTTCCCAGAACCCGTATAGTACGATCAGATTATCGGACAGCACTACCCCCAGCATGGCGCCCATGAAGATGAGCAGGTACATATAGAACCGCCGGATTCCCTCCGTCTGTTTGTCGAGATAAAAAATGGAGTATAGCACAACGAGTGCCCCCATTCCCGAAATCAGCAGGACAAAGATCAGACTTAGCCCATCCAGGATCAAGGTGATATTTACTCCAAAAGACGGCATCCAGGCGAAGGTGTCTACAATAGAATCTCCTGCACGGATCACAGGAATCCTCGTCAGCAAATACAGGAATAGCGCCGCTGGCAGGGGCAGGACGAGCCATCCCAGATGGAAGCGCGCAGTTTGTCTGGTCAGCAGTAACAGCGCGGATAGTAGAAACGGAAGAAGAATTATGATATGCAGCACGGCTCAGTACCCCTTTCTATCTATAGTTATAGTGCTCACTTCGGCTTGACCCATTCATTCTGTACAATTCTTAAATATTGTGCCTCGCCATTGGTAACCATTTTAAAGAGACCTGTATTAAAATCCGTATCCAATTCCCGGAAGAAGGTGCCCTTTATCGCCTCGCTGCCAGTATTCTCCTCCATTAAAATATAGCGGTCGCCTTTTTTGGCCAGATAGGCAGTAAATCCCCGTTCATGTGTCTGCTCCAGAAGCTCGGGATACCTTTGAACGGCAACGATATGAAGATCAATGGTGCCGACCAGCTCCATCAGATCATTGATGAAATTGCCGCGTGTAATTTCCTGCCACAGGGTTTGGCTGGATTGCCCCAGCACAATCTGTGTCACTTGGTATTCTTGAGCAGTTTCCACGATGACCTGAGCTGTCTTTTTCCCGTTGCACTTACGGTTCAGAAATTGCCCTCCGGCATCCTGGGTCTGCTGCTCCCAAGCGGAGAGGTACAACTGCTTCTCGTGATTATATTCACCATCTCCGCTGGCATCAACAGTAAGAACAGTAAGCGGAGCCTGAAGCTTTCTGGCCAGCTCGCCGCCTCTCTGAATCAACCGTTGTCCATGGGGCCCGTAATGCACACACACCATAATACTCTCCAGCTTCATTTCCATTTCAAATCCTCCGTAAGTTAATTTTTTCCAGGTAAAAACACAAAAAGAGCCCACTGTTGGCAGGCTCCTCCGGGTACTTCAGTATACAATTGGCTTTATTATATAGTTCTCAAGAGAGAAAGTAAAGAATATTGACGGCGTATATTGTCCTCTCCATCCGGAGAACACTACTCTTTCTTGCCCAATACCCCATACAGAAATAGATTTCCTAACTCTTTTCTTAAGTCAACAGTTAAGTTCTCAGCAATGGACGGATTGCCTAGCATAGTGATAATTCCGTTCATAAAAATCATAATAGCTTCTGCAGATACGCCCCCAGTTACTTTCCCCTCACCTTTCCCCTGTTCAATTAATTTCATGATTTCTGGGATGGCAACAGTATTGGCATACTGCTCAACATATGCTTTGAATGCCGGATCTGTAAAGATAAAGTTCTTCATCCCTTCGCTGGTTATGGATTCCTGATTGTTCACCGATACCTCATACATCTTATTCATCTTTTCTTCAAAGGGCAGGTCTGAGTTCATCATTTGGATGAAATCTTTACCCTCTTCCTCCATTTGATGGTAAAAGACTTCTTTGGCCAGCTCCTCTTTATTGCCAAAAAAATTATAGATGGATCCCGGAGAGACACCTGCCTGCTGTGCAATCTCGCGGACGCCTATTTCTTTAAAGTTTCTCGTCATGACCATATCCGTTAACGATTCTAAAATTTGCTTTTTTTTCTGTTGTCTTCGTTTTTCAAAGCCATTCATGATAAATTCCACCTAATCCTGATATTTATGAAACAGCATACCCTTATGTTATATATTTATTGACTTCATAGCAAGATGAGAATATTATGTAACTGAAATCATATTTGTTATATAACTTTGACGGGAGGCGTCAAGCTTTTGATTACAATTGAAGCATTAACAAAGCTCTATTCCAATGGTAAAGGAGTGCGGGAGATTAGCTTTGAGGTGAAGGAAGGCGAGGTTTTCGGTTTTCTGGGACCTAATGGAGCCGGAAAAACAACAACGCTCCGCCAGTTGATTGGTTTCGTTCACCCAACGAGCGGGAAGGCAACGATCAAGGGCCTTGACTGCAGTAGAGACGCTTCACAGATCCAAAAGACTCTAGGGTATGTACCCGGGGAAATTGCGTTCTACGATTACATGACCGGACTCCAATTTCTGACCTTTATTGATGAGTTAAGGGGACGTAAAGATCATATACGCCGCAGTCAATTAATCGACAGATTTGAGCTGGAGCCTGGCGGGAAAATCCGTAAAATGTCCAAAGGAATGAAGCAAAAAGTAGGATTAATTGCGGCCTTTATGCATGATCCTGAGGTTATCATTCTGGATGAGCCGACAAGCGGACTGGACCCGCTTATGCAGAAACGTTTTATAGAATTAATTATTGAGGAACGCGGCCGGGGGAAAACTGTCCTGATGTCCTCTCACCTATTTGATGAGATCGATCAGACCTGTGAACGGGCAGCTATTATACGCGAGGGAGAACTTGTTGCCGTTGAGAGCATCCGCTTACTAAAAGCAGCGTTGCCGCAAAGCTTTGTTGTTACCATGGTGGATAAGGAAGGTATGGCTATTCTCCAAAACAGTACTCTGAATTATATACAAAGAGCTCCCCTTATCGTTGAGATCTTTATCAAAGAGGATTATGACCCTATGCTGCGCCTACTGGCTCAATGTAAAGTGGCTCATATGGTGTCAACTCCCCAGACGCTTGAACAGATTTTCATGGACTTTTATGGAAAGGGGCGCTGATTGTGATGTCTTGGGCTCTATTTAAAGCAAATATACGAGTTAACCGTTTTCTGTGGCTTCTGATTGTCGCCGTGTATTCTTTTTATTCCGTTGTATTATTAAGTATGTTCAACCCGGATAGCGCAGATGAATTGAAGGATATGCTAAATATGCTTCCTTCCGGGCTAATGAACGCCATGGGAATGAATTTCGGGTCAACCCTGCTCACGTTTCTGTCAGGGACGTTATACAGTATCCTTCTGTATCTATTCCCTATGATCTTGTCCATTGTTGTTAACCACCGGCTTATAGCCGTACATGTAGATAAAGGCAGTATGGCCTACCTGCTCTCAACTTCTAACTCAAGAATTCGGATCGCCGTGACTCAGGCCGTATTTAGTCTGACCTCTGTAACTGCAATCTTCAGCTGGATCACTATCCTGACGCTGATCACCTCTTCTGTCATGTTTCCCGGACTAATGGACACCAAGCAATTTATACTATTGAATCTTTACGCACTCCTGATGTATTACACGATTAATGGAATCTGTTTCCTGGCCTCCTGCCTGGCGAACGAAGCCAGATACAGCCTCGGACTGGGGGCCGGCCTCCCGATCACGTTTGTATTGCTGCAAATGCTCGGTGATTCCGGGGCAAGGCTGGAATGGCTCGGATATTTCTCATTATTCGCCTTGTTCGACCCGGAACGATTATTCGCCGGTGATAGTTTTGCATATATAGGGATGGCTGTATTTGCGGGACTGGCGGCTGTGCTGTATACTGTGGGAATTATTTGGTTTAATAAAAAAGACTTGCCTATTTAACTTATTTGGCAAGCTGGGGGAGTGGAATATGCCAAGAATTGCCCAAACATTCAAGCTGGAAACAGGAGCGGATATTGAGTATACAGTTGTCGGAAGAGGTGAACCTGTGTTCATTCTTCATGGCGGACATTCCAACTGCCAGGAGGATTTTGGCTATAAAATTCTCCTGGAGAACGGGTATTCCATTATTACACCATCGCGGCCCGGATATGGCCGGACAAGCAACGAGCTTGGAAGCTCATTAGATGCTGCCTGTAAAGCATATGAGCAATTACTGGATCATTTGAATCTTACTAAAGTGCATATTATCGCTGTATCTGCCGGAGGCCCCTCTGGCTTAACTTTTGCTGCCCGCTATCCCCATCGGGTTCACAGCCTTACGCTTCAGTCTGCTGTATCAAAGGCATGGCATAGCCATGAGGATACAACCTATAAAGCAGCCAAACGATTGTTTCATCCAAGAACAGAAAAGTATACTTGGAAACTCCTCTCCGTCTTCAGCCGCAGCTTTCCGAATTTTATCCTGAAGCAGATGGTGCCTTCCTTCAGTAGCCTTCCGGTCAGCCAAGTCATGCAACAATTCACTCAAGAAGATGTGAAACAATTTGCTGCCATGAATCAGCGCCAGCGCTCAGGGCATGGATTTATGCTAGATCTTGAGCAGCTAGCTTGGTTTGAACCTTCCGGTCTACCTGCAATATTATGTCCTACTCTGATTATACATAGTAAATATGACCAGGCCGTTTTACCTGCGCACGCTTATGCAGCCTTTGAACTCATTCCGCAAGCCGAGCTTTGTCTTTTTGAATCATGGGGACATTTGATCTGGCTCGGCAAGGATGCTGATACTATGAACAGGAAACTGATTGATTTTTTAAATATAACAGCCTAAACATTTTTCATGACGTTCTTGCTCTCCTCCATCGTGACTATTCACCCGTTTCAGCAAATTGTTTGATGCGCTCGCCCACTTGATCACGAACCTGCTGGAAAACCTTCCACTTCTCCTCATCTGTTCCTTTAGCTTTCGCCGGATCATCAAATCCCCAATGCTCACGTTTCACTTGAGGAAGGGGAATGGGGCATTTATCTGCTGCATCTCCACATAATGTAATGACAAGATCAGAGCTATTCAGCAGCTGCGGATCAATAATATCTGACGTTTGACCTGAGATATCTATACCTGCTTCACTCATCGCCAGAACGGCTTTCGGATTCAAACCATGAGCCTCAATGCCGGCACTATACACATTCCATTCATTGCTCAGTTATTTTTTGGCCCATCCTTCCGCCATCTGGCTCCGGCAGGAGTTTCCTGTACACAAAAAATAAATCGTTTTCTTATCCATGAGCCGCATTCTCTTTTGAGTTTAAAATAGGGTCAATGTTATATTGGGTTTAATCTAAGGCATAATTATATAATTATCGTGGGCGTGGTCAAGGATTGTATCAGAAGATGGGCTGTCGGCAGGTTAGTGTATTTGAGAAGCAAGGATTGATGGACGGAGCGTTTATTGATGTGATGATTATGGAGAGGCTGCTATAATCTCCAAAATACGAAAAGGCCCAAGTGACTGTATCTGTTGTCAAATTGGGCTAATATGATCATTAAAGTTTAGCAAGGTTCATTTTCGGCGGGATATACCCGAGTTGCCTGCCTATTTTGACAATTTGTCCTCTATGATGAAATTCGTGGGTGATAGTGTGCGTAAATAACCAAAGTTCGGTTAACTCTACACTGTCACTCTGCCAGGATGCTAAATGGGTAGGATCCCCTTTGGTTTTAAAGTCATATAGAAATTCATAAACCAGTTCATCTATGTTCTTAAACATTTCACGCATTTTCTGTACTTTATCTATGGACTTCGGATTCACTTTGGGAAGTGATTTACCAAGGGCACGGCTCCCTAACCATACCCGATAACAATCGGCTACATGAGCGTGCAGACTGCAAATAGAAGCTCCGCCAAAGCTTTCTACTTCTTTCACATAATCTGTGGGGGACATCGTTTCGCAATAACGAAATAATGATTCCCTTGTGCGTTGTATCATTTCATACTGGCTTTTGAATACATCCATCTTCTCGCTCTCCTTTAGCCTTTGAGAACCTCATTGATAATCATTTTAAACAAGGACTTTAGATATCTATAATAACTATTATGTTTCATAATGTCAAGGCTCATACGTAAAGTAAAGATATATTAAGTTCGCATTTGCTTCATGAAAAAGGTATAATTCACTTCAAGTTAGCTTTAAGTATGAAAGGAGCATTTTGGCATGTACAGTATTAGTGAAATTGAGAAGATCACAGGTTTACGCCCCTCCACTCTGCGCTATTATGAACAAGAAGGCATCTTGCCGCAGGTTGAACGGAATGCTTTAGGTCGGAGAGAATATTCGGATGAAGTCTTAGAGTGGCTTGAACTGGTAATCGCTCTCAAAGATACGGGAATGTCGATTGAAGATATTAAGGCTTATACAGAGCTGATCCGGCAAGGCGATCCTTCTCTGGAGGCCAGAAAACAATTTTTGCTTACGCATAAAGCTAAAGTGGAACGCAGTGTGGCCCAGACTCAATTTCATCTGGAGAAGATTATCCGCAAGATAGCGATCTACGATATTTTGATGTATAAGAAGATGGAATAGTCTATGAATATTCATATTGCAAAATCAGTATTGACTTCAAGTTAACTTTAAGATGTATAGTGAAGTTATACCCTTGAAGGAGTGATTACATTGTCTGAAGCAAAAGTATGGCTTATTACAGGATGTTCAACAGGATTTGGGCGGCATATCGCGCAGCAAGCGATTGAAGCCGGCTATAAAGTTGTGGTGACCGCACGGAATGTTGAGCAGGTAACCGGGCTTACTGCCGGACATGAGGATCAGGTGATTGCTCTTCCATTGGATGTCACTAATCCAGAGCAGATCCGTAATGTGGTTAACCGCACGATGGAGAAGTTTAACCGTATTAATGTGCTTGTGAACAATGCAGGGATCGGATATTTCAGCTCCGTTGAGGAAAGCGTAGAGGAAGAAACGCGTAAGATGTTCGAGGTTAACTTCTGGGGACTTATGCATGTTACCAATGCTGTTCTTCCTCATATGAGATCGCAAAAGAGCGGTCACATTATAAACTTCTCATCCATTGGCGGTCTGACTTCATTCCCGACCCTTGGCTATTACCATGCTACAAAATACGCTGTGGAGGGCATATCCGAGAGTCTTGCCCAAGAATTGCAGCCTTTTAACATTCATGTGACTTTGATAGAGCCAAGCAGCTTCCGCACCGATTGGGGCGGCCGCTCTTCTGTCAAAACAGAGACAAGCATCCCTGAGCTGAAGGAATCTGCCGTCGGACAAATGCTGCAAGGGATCGCGCTCGGTGCCGGTCAAGAAGCTGGAGATCCTGCAAAGGCTGCTGAAGCAGTGATTAAAGTTGTGGAATCAGCGGAACCCCCTCTTCGTTTGTTGCTTGGACAACAAGCCTATCAAGCAGCAACCTATAAATTTAACAATATGCTTGCCAGCATAGAACAATGGAAAGAAATAACGATAAACGCAGATTATAAACAATAAATGTATAGGTTGGCAGCTACTTTATTATTTAATAAAGTAGCTGCGAAGACCCTTGATCCAGTGTCCGTTGGCCACATCCACCAGCAGCTGAATTCGCTTGAACGTTAAGAACCCGGGACTGAGCAGCGCCATGGTCCGGATCGGATTATCGCTGGCCGATGCCATCAGCATTTTGAAATGCACGTTGGTATAGTCCGGTTTCCCGTCTGCCGTAGTTGATTTGGCAATGACCCGTTCAATCGTCTTATAGAATTGCTTGAAGATAAAACTATGGTCCTTCATCTCAAAGACAGAGCATTCCACCGTAAACTTGCCTTTACCCGGCATGATAAACGGCTTGAAATCCCCATACACAGATTTGAAATCATTCACGGAAGGAATTCCTTCCAGCGTATAGTACCATTCATTCACTGCGCTTTTCTTCGGGGTAATCCCTTCAAGATGCACGGACGATTCCAGTCTGATATCGGCTGAGGAACTGCCGAGCAGTATTTTGTACTCTCCTTGTTCAATTTGCCAATCCCGGGAGTCGGGGTCATAAAAGGCAAAGCTGCGCTTATCCAATCGGAGAGTCACGCTCTGCCGTTCGCCGCTGGCGAGAAATACCTTGGCAAATCCTTTTAATTCTTTGAGTGGCCCGTAAGCTCCTTGTGTTTGCCTGGATACATACAACTGAACAACTTCCGCGCCGTCTGCTTGGCCATTATTCGTTACCTCAAGCCGAACCACAAATTCATTGTCCTTCAGACGTTCTACCTGGAGCTGGTCATAAACAAATGTGGTATAGCTTAGGCCAAAGCCGAAGGGAAAAGCCACATTCTTGTTAGCCTTGTTAAAATAGCGGTAACCGGCAAACATGCTTTCCCGGTACGGAACCTGTTTAGGATCTACACCATAATAGGAAGCATTCACCACATCGCTTAGCCGGAGCGGAAAGGTCTCTGTCAATTTCCCCGAAGGGTTGACCGTCCCATACAGAAGGTCTGCCGCAGCAAGCCCACCCGCCTGTCCGGACAACTGCATATGGAGGCAGGCTTTTACCTTTTCCATCCATGGTGTTTCTACTGCCGAGCCTCCAACCATGATGGCAATCAGATTAGGGGTTGTCTCCGCCAATCTGCCCAGCAGCCTGATCTGATTATTAGGAATGGACAGCGTGGTGCGGTCGAAGCCTTCGCTCTCATAAATCTCAGTCAGGCCAATGACCACGATGACCGCCGTATCCTGCTCCACTCCCGCAACAGCCGCCTTTAGCAGTTCCTCATTCTCGACATCTTCCAGCTCATACCCTGCATAGTAGCGTAAGTCTGCATCATATTGCTCCAAGCCGTCCAGAAGGCTATGGATCTGAGTGGGATTAACCAATGAGGAGCCTGTACCCTGATACCGCGGCTGTTCGGCCAGTTTCCCGATGACAGTCAGTCGCTGCCCCTTGCTTAGCGGCAGGAAGTTATTCTCATTCTTCAGCAGGACACCGCCGCCTTGTGCGGCTTTACGGGCAAGCTCATGATGCTGATCGTACATTTGCTGTGCATCTCTCTGCTTCTCCGCGCGCTTAGTAGTACGCTCTATTAGCTGCAAGAGACGCAACACGGACTGATCAATTTCGGCTTCGCTCAATTCGCCGGAGAGCACGGCCTGATGGACAAGCTCATCGAAGGCTCCCTTGCTTCCCGGCATTTCCAAATCCAGGCCTGCTTTGAAACCTTCAATTCTGTTATTCATCGCACCCCAGTCGGTGATTACCGCACCTGTGAAGCCCCATTCCTCCCGTAATAGATCTGTCAGCAATTCCCGGTGATCACTGGCGTAGGTGCCATTAAGTTTATTGTAGGAACACATCACTGTAGCAGGCTGTGCTTCCTTAACCGCAATCTCAAAGGCCGGCAAATAAAATTCGCGGAGGGCCCGTTCATCAATCAAGGAATCGCTGCTCATTCGTTTGGCTTCCTGGCTATTGCCCGCGAAATGCTTGACAGACACCCCGGTCCCGGTGCTCTGGACACCCTGGATCCAGCTTGCGGCAAGCTTGCCCGACAGGTAGGGATCTTCACTGAAATACTCGAAATTCCGTCCGCTCAGCGGGCTGCGCTTCATATTCACACCCGGACCCAGAATTACATGTACATCCTCCTGAATAGCCTCCTGGCCGAGCGCTTCGCCGATCTCCGCAAGCAACGCTTCATCCCAAGTTGCGCCAAGCAGACTCGCCGTGGGGAAGCAGGTCGTTTGGACACTGGCGTTAAGTCCCAGATGGTCTGCTTCTCCCTCCTGTTTGCGGATGCCATGCGGGCCGTCACTCAGGAACAGTGCTGGGATCTCATATTGCGGAAATGCCTTGGTCATCCAGAAGGAGGCTCCTGAACACAAAGCTATTTTTTCTTCCAGACTCATTAATTGGATTATCGTATGGTGATTCATATAGCTCCTGCTTTCTTGTTAATGTAATGGTTGTGATGAATGGCGATCACGAATTTGTTGCTGCTTATGACCCAGGTTCTTCTCCACACTCAGGAATGCCAGCAGACCAATTAGTATCACACTGGTTATGGTCTCCAGACCTACGAAGGAGAAGGTGATTACCTGCTGAACAGCATCGTTTTGAGTGGAAATCAGGTCTCCTGCAGCATTGTAGTAAGGTGCGGCGTAGCCGGCCTTCGACAGCAGCCCGTTAAACATTCCGGTGCAGAGGCCCACCATCGTAACGGAAATTGTCGTGTAAATCGACATCGCAGTCCCGTCGCAGCGGAAGCCGTTCTTCCACTCCATATGGTCGAGTGTGTCAGCGAAAAGCGCCATGAAGATATATGCACTGGGCAATAGCCCCATGTTCTTGATGAACTGGCCGGTCAGTACCACGGGCATGCTGGCCGGGAATAGCCAACATAGTCCGCTGCCGATAGTGACCAGCATGAAGCCGATTGCGGTGATGTTCCGCTTGCCGAATTTTTTGGCAAGCGGCCAGACAATCACAATGCCAATCCCCAGCGGGATGCCACCGATCAGGGAAATCAGGGTCTGGGTTATACCGTCGTTATAGCTCCCAAGCACATAATTGCAATAATAGATTAGACTCAGGTTTTTTAGACAGACTGCAAAGGTATAAATTAGGAAGTACAGCAGAATAACCAGCATGTAGCGGTCAGATACAACCGCTTTCAATTGGGTGCTGAACGGAAGATTACCCCCGCCTTCCTGCTCTTCCCTTTCTGCGCTCTCGGCGGTGACTCTTTCCCTAGTGAAGAAATACTCCAGTAAGGTTAGCGGCAGCACCAGGATCGAGACGATGCACATCACGAGGATCCAGCGGCTCTTGTCCACCCCGATAACTGGCAGGATGAGCATCGGGAAGATCAGGGCCACAATGATTCCGCTCATCATGATCACCGAAATCTGGCTGAACACGGACAGCTTACCCCGCTGTGCGCTATCTCTTGTCGACAGCGGGACCATCAGATTGTGGCCCACATTATAGGAGGTGAAGGCAATCGAGTAATACAGGTTATACGAGATAATAATCCAGATCACCTGAATCTTCGTATCTGCTTGAGGCACCAGGAACAGCAGCATTCCGGCAATCATCATCAGCGGAGCGGACAGAAGGAGCCATGGCCGGGCCTTGCCCTGTTTCGTTCGGGTCCGGTCAATGACATAGCCCATAACAATGTTGGCCACTGCGTCCAGAATCTTCGACAGCATCGGGAACAAGACCAGGAAGGCGCCGCCGGCAACGGAGGTTAAGCCTAGAACATCGGTATAATACACATTAAGATAAGAGGCCAGTACCGCATTTAGCAGGAGTGCTCCGGTAGGACCGATTAAATAACCGAACCAACGCTCCTTGGCTGTGGTTTCAGACTGGGTAATCCGTGAGTTCAGCCACCGGGACTGGAAGAACGCTTTCATATGATTCATTATGCTACTCCATTCTTTCTGTGATTTATCCTCAGTTTAGAGTAGTCGTATACCAATGTATTGTAGAAACGTGACCTTAATTTCGTTTTTCTGAACATGCTTAAAAAAGTCCCGCATTCCATTATGAACGCAGGACTTTGTGCTTGGACTTTGGGGGAACTGACTTTATCTAGCTGTTCGAGCTCATTCTTGATGATGCATAGCATTCCGATACTTGAGAGGAGTCAGCCCGGTTTCACTTTTGAACAAATTCTGAAAATAGCTCTGAGAAGAGAAGCAAAGATAGCTGCTGATCTCACTGAGCGGCTTGCCCGAAAAGGCCAGCAGACACTTGGATTCCTCGATTTTCTCACGGTTGATATAGTCGTTCAGGCTGACCCCCAGGTCGCGCTTAAAGATCCGGGAGAGATAGGAGACGCTGACACCTAGCTCGCGTGCCAGCTCCCGAACCAGAATGGCTGTGTTCATTCTTTTGCGAATCAGACGGATACAGCTCTCTGTTAATGAAGAGACATCTGCCGGATACTTATTCTCCTCCACTCTTTTGGCACAATCCAGCACCATCTGCTGCCTAAGAAGAGACAGCAGATCTAAGCGCGTCAGGCTTTCTGCCTGCTGAATGTACAGATCGCTGAGATGGTAGGCCATCTCCACATCCAGTCCGCCCTCGATAGCCGCCCGGGTTACAAGTGTTGCCGTGGAAATGAAAATATTCTTCTCCTGACGCAGCGCATCCTTCGACATTGTTCCTGCCCTAGCACGTACAGTATTTTCGAATAAGTCATTCAGCTTATCTGTAGAACCGCTTCGGACATAATATATGATCTGGCGCTCCAGATTGTAGGTGTCATGGACCGGAGGCTCTCCGTCAGCCTCATACAGCATCTCTGATAAATTAGAGTGAATGTCCGGTTCGAAGCGCTGGAACTTGTTGCCGGAGAGCAGCAGCGATTCGGCAGCGAGCCTTTTCTGGTTCAGTGCGAAATGAAGGAAGCAGAGCGCGCTCAAGAAATTCTCAAAGGTAATCACCGGGATACAGTTGATAAATGCAGTAAATTCTTCTGAATACTGCCGTGCAATCGCAGAGTTGATCATCGTTCGGGATAAGTGGCCCGCCGAGGGCTTCATGTGGAATCCGGGGCCAACGACGAACACCCCTCCTCCGTTCTCCTCCGATATTACACCGTAGAACATAATTTCGTCCGTCACACGGTAGTAAACTGCTTGCTGATTTGGCAGGAGCTGCTGCTGCATCGGTACGGCAGGATCAATGAACGAAGGAACATCAGGCAGCATCCGTATAAGCGAATTACCAGTGTAGTAGCGAATCGGCAGACCGGTAAGATTATAGAAGGAATCCATTACAAAATGCACATTCTTCGAGAGCATGCCTTCCCCTCGTGTATGGTCACAGTTCCAGACTTTTAAGACAGTCATTCACCACTTTCTGGGAATAATAATATTGAAGCTTGCCGTATATGAATCCATATCTGTACGTCTCCACCGACATAATCAGAAAAATATACAATTTGTATAATTCAATTCGTCTTAAATCTTCGGAATCAAGCACTTTATTATCGTTTAGTCTGCCGGTATAGCTCTTCCAGAACCCCTGTTCCTCTCTAACATCTTTGAACAAAAGAAATGCGGGCGGAAAATCAGCGTACGGGTCCCCCCAAAAGGAGCGCTCAAAATCAATTATGGCTTCGATCTCATAGTCATTGCCGTTCGGAACCAGCATAATATTCCCCGGCCAAAGATCGAAGCTGATAAGACTAGGCGAAGTAACAGCTTCGAGCAAATGCTCCTGCTTACTAACTACCCTCTCAATGCGTTCATAAGGCAGTTTTACCTTCAGCCTCTCTCCGTCCGCAAGGATAGATTTCAGCATGTGACGATAGGCTTCCTTCCAGGAGGAGAACTGACATTCCGGTTTGTCCGTGAAATAGCCGAAGTAATTCCCTCTAATCTGGTGCAGCTGCGCAAAATAATCGCCTAACCTGCTTTTTATGTTCTCCTTCTGAGTCTGGCTGAGCCTTTTTCTAAGACTGTGCATACTTTGACCCTTTAGCGCACTCATAAAGAAGTAATCGCTGGGGATTAAGCTTCTGCTGAAATCAGAGCAAATTACACGTGGAGCCGGTATGGACGTTTCAGCGGATATTTTATGATATACTTCAACTTCCGTCTGCATGAGATGGTGTTCATAAGAGAGCAGCTCGGATTCAGGCGGCGACGATACCTTTAGAACAAGCGGTTCCAGTCCACCTGTTCTTTCGATAAGATAAGCTGCGTTAAACATCCCGCCTTTTAACTCCTGAATAGAACGCAGCTGACCTCCATCTTTGAAATTCACTTCAACCAGTTTAGCGATTTGCGTTTCAGACAATCTGAATTTTGTTGTACTCTTCATAGTCCCTCCACTTTCCCGCTGGTTGGCGTCTGTTCGACTCCCCGGTGAAGTTAGATAGCTTCACAGTTGAACGTATAATATCCGCTTTCAAGCTTGTAGTGCTCTCCATTCGGCATACTAAGGGTACATAGAGCCGATACCGGAACTTCAATATGGATAGTAAACTTGTTATCCTGTATGCTCCATTCAGAAGATACCCGTCCATAAGGGGTCTTAATACTGCCTTTGGCTGATGTAATTCCGCCTCCGAGGACGGGGGCAACCTTGAAGGTCCTATACCCTCCGCTGGTTGGCTCCATTCCAACCATTCGTCTGTATAACCAATCTCCCACTGCTCCATTAGCATAATGATTGAAGGAGACCATCCCTCCGCCGGATTCTTCATCCTTTTTGTTTCCGCTCAGATCACCTATATTTACTGTTCCATCCGGGCGTAGTGCATCCCAGCGTTCCCAGATGGTTGTTCCTCCAGCTTTCACTTCATACAGCCAGGACGGGCAGCCTTCCTGAAGCAGCAGCTCATATGCTTTATCGGGGTACCCATTATCCGATAGAGCGAATAATAGATAAGGGGTTCCTGTAAAACCAGTGGTTAGCTTATTGCCTGCCTCCCGCACAAGCCGGACAAGATTGTCCGCCATAACAGCCGTCTCTGTGCCTTCTGTCATATTGAAATGAAGCGGAAGCACGTAGGCGGTCTGAAACTCTTTCTTTAGGTTGCCCCGGCTATCCGTAAAGACTTGGCGGTAAGCTTCATTAATCCTGGATCTTAGCTTCCGGTAATATGCTGCATCCTCTTCATAGCCAAGCAAGTCGGCGATCTGTGCGGCTAATCCGCAGGAGTTGGAGAAATAAGCTGTCCCCACCCACTTGCCCTTCTTAAGCCACTGCCTGGCCGTCTCGTCTGGTGCACACCAGTCTCCAAAGTGGAACGGAAAACGCCAGACGTGACGGCTGCTAGGTGTGAAGGAAAGAAATTCGGACCACCACTTCGCTGCTTTTAAAAATTTCTTAATCGTTGGATATTGCCGCTCCAAAAGCCGTTTGTCGCCACGGGCAAGGTATTCTGCCCAAGGTACAAGAATGCAGCTGTCGCCCCAAGCAGATGTAGCCATCCTTGGCCAATGGTCCCCTGCGCGGGGAATAACCATAGGAAGACCTCCACCTGGTGCTTGCTCCGCCCGCATATCTGCCAGCCATTTGTCCAGGAACCGGCTTAGATCAAAATTGTAGCAGGCAGTCCTGGCAAAAACGGCAAGATCACCGGTCCATCCCTGACGCTCATCACGCTGCGGGCAGTCTGTAGGAATATCAACAAAGTTAGATTTGCCGCCCCAGCGAATATTGCTGTGTAATTGATTAATTAGTTCATTGGAGCATTCAAATTCACCTATCTCTTCAAAATCGGAATGAAGCACCAGCGCAGATAATTGCAAGTCTTCCGCACTGATTCCCCGGACACCAACATAACGGAATCCCATATAGGTTAGACGTGGAGAGTAGGTTTGCGGACCCTCTTTACAGATATAGGTCGCTGTCGCTTTTGCAGTACGCAGCGATTTAACGAACAGCTCCCCCTCAACAAGTACCTCTGCATGACGAAAGATTATCTCCTGATTCTTTTTGCCAGACAGCTTGGCAGAGATGACTCCGGCAAAATTCTGACCGAAATCATAGATCACTTCACCGCCGGGTGAATGAGTACATGAAATCGGTTTCATCTCTTCCTGAGCACGGACCGGATCTCCGTACTGTGCCAATAATAGCGGACTATTACGTGGAGCTGTCAAGGTTGCCTGTTTCCAAGCGATTTGTCCCAAATCCACAGTAGCATCATAAGTCTCCCCGTCATACCATTCGGCCATCCGGTAATTACCCTCTTCGGAGACTTGCCAGGATTCATCAGTTACCACGATCTCATACGATCCGTCCGTATATTCGAGATGCAATTCGCACAGAAAGGCTTGCCGGTCTGCACTGATCTTGTTCTTACGGACGTAATTGAAGGAGCCGGCTGCCCAGCCCCCGGCTACGACAGCGATTAACATATTCTCAGATCCGAGTAAGCCGCTAACGTCATACGTCTGATATTGTATTTGATGATCATAAGAGGTGAAGCCTGGAGCAAAATAGTCCGTCCCCACCTTGTCGCCATTCAACATCAGTTCGTAGACGCCGAGTGCCGTAGCATTAATCCAGGCACGGCGAACGGATTGCTTCGTTGTGAACGCACGCTTGAATGTCATTGGAACAGGTGACACTTTTTTGGGGAAATCATAACCTCCATCTGTAATCCACTTTCCCTGCCAAAGCATTCCCAAGCGTCCAGTTTCAAAAGAGGTTTCGGCAACAGCAATTTGTCTGCTTGAACCTGTTGCAGTGACATGGACATTATAGGTTGAGAAGGGTTCTAGTTCTCCGCTGTATAAATTATTGATTTGATCTGTGGTTTCATATTCCCAGTCCCCAATAGTTATCACTGCACTTAATAAGCTTTCGCTTTTCACATCGGAATCGAGCGCAAATGAAATATTAGGACTTCTGTCGGTAATACAGCCTTGTTCCATATTTTCTATCTTTAAATTTGTTATTCTAAGCACAATTGTGTTCCTCCCTGCGGTTTTCCTCCTTATTGTAATTCAGAAACAATTTTTGTATATTCCCGTCCATCCTCTTTGCCTTGAATAGGGTTCCACACTTGGGCGAAGAACGGTTCGCGTTTGGCACGTTCTTTGTAATTCCAGGTTTCGCGCTCACATTGCGGGCAGAAATGTCCTCCCTCCAAAATCAGCTTGGGGCTGGCATTAAAGGTATGGCCGAATGCACATTTGAAATCAAGCTTATCCGTCCAGTTCCCCGTCTCCATCTCTGCAGACAGGCATTCGCCACCGCGGAAGGCTGCCGCCCCTTTCATATCCTCAATATTTAACTCTGAGGCTGGCTTATTCTCATCGTAACCGTGGTCAAGCTTGATTACTTTATTCCAATCGGAGAATTTCTTCATTTCGGACAGCTTCTCCGGAATCGCCTCCCAGTTTGCCTTGCTTCCCCAATAAGCATCGATTTTCTCAAGATCATTATCCTCTATAAAACGTAGCGTTCCGCGTTCTTTCACAGCCTGCTTTTTCATTGTACGTTTAATCATAGCCCCCATGAATTTCTGCCCTCCCGGGAGCTTCGTGATGACCTTCGCTACGGGGACGAGTGCGCCAAGATTATCGAGGTAGCTCTGATAGAAGTATTCCATCGTATCCCGGCGGAAGTGGAAATAATCCTCCAGCTTGTCGGAATCCAAATAGTATTGTCCATGGAAATTCCGGGTGGCATACCATTTCGGATTGATGACATGATCCAGATTGGTAATGCCAAGCTTGCCGTACAGCACCTGGTACATCTCGAGTGTGCTCACTCTGCAGCTTTCGCCACCGCCAATGTTGTAAATATGCTGCCAGAATGCCTGATCAAGCTCACCGTCAATATCCTGGATGCACAGGTTACGCATTAATCGTCCTGAATCCCGGTCCGACACATACTCAAGCACATTCTCCAGACAGTTATGGAACATAATCGGGTCCTGAATCTTGCTCATCGCAGGTCCCATAATACCGGTCTGGCGGAGACTCACCCAATAGCTGAGCCCGGATTCAATCACCATACGCTCGGCAGCAATTTTAGAAACAGCATAATAATCGTACACACTTGGCTTCAGAGGATCGCCCACACGGCCCCAATGGATCGGCGGCATACGGTCACCTGTCTCAGCAATTGTACCAATGTTTACAAAGCGTGTTATCCCTGCCCGGCCGCTTTTCTTAATGGCGTCAACAATGTTTTGGGCTGAACCATAGTTAATCTGCATGGCCCGTTCGGGAAACTCATCAGCCGCAGGAGAAACAAAAGCAGCGATATGAAGAATAATGTCGGCATCCTTCACACATTCTTCCACCAGGCTGCGATCCAACAAATTACCATAGACTATTTTCACACTGTTCAGCCCTTCATATTGCTGAAGCTTCTCACGGCTGTTCGGATTGTCTAAATCGAAGAGCAGCAGCTCGCATTTCGCCAGATCGTTCATAAGCAGCTTTAAGGTCTCTCCACCCATATTGCCTGCTGCGCCTGTAATCATGATCCGTTTTTTCTTCATTATTGTTCACCTGCATCATTAGTTTATTGACAAGTCATTCGTCTACCTTCATACTACAGACACGGTGTCTATTTAACAACCATCAGTTGTTTTATGCTTTGATGTAATTTAGACATTTGAGATCACAGTGTCTATTTTTATAGAAATTTTATGGCTTGGAGATGATTTGACCATGAATCAACGGGAACGGTTAACCAAACTATTGTTGAAGCAGAGCTTGATCCGCTTGCTCAAAGAGAAGAATATAAGCCAAATCAGCGTTAAGGAATTGTGCACCTCAGCAGGCATCAACCGCTCCACGTTCTACTTACATTATGCCAATGCTTACGACCTGCTTGAACAAGTTGAACAGGAGATTATTAATAACACAAGTGCCTATCTGGATAAAATTGAAGCTGGAGACAGCGGTACTACCTATATCCTGGCATTTCTGGAGTACATTAAAAAGGATGAGGAGCTATTCACTGTCATGCTCCTCACCTCCAATGAAAACGTGTTATTTCCCAAACGCCTGCTGAATGAAATTCTCAAGAATATTGATAGCCAGCTTCAACTCAACGTACCTGAACGGTTGAAACGGTATACTTATTCCTACCTGGTCAATGGAAGCCTGGCGATCATTCAAGAATGGATACAAGAAGGATTTATCCTCTCCAGTCATGAACTGGCTGAGCTCATCTTCACTTTGGCTGACCAATCCTTAATGGCGATTATACCGGCAGAAGAGAACTGAGTTTCTTATTGATTGCTCTAAGCAGCATTACGCTCCAGCTCTTTCATTACTGATTCACCTTCAATGTCAAGGTTGGGCAAGATCCGGTCCAGCCATTTCGGCAGATACCATGCGGATTTACCCATTAGGGTCATAACAGCCGGAACGATGAGCAGTCTTACTACAAAGGCATCGAAGAGAATACCAAAGGCAAGTGCGAAGCCCATAGACTTGATAATCGGATCTTCGGCCAGCATGAAGCCGGTAAATACGGAGATCATAATCAGACCCGCTGCTGTTACTACACCGCCACTGTGCCCCATTCCCGCCAGCACGGCTTGTTTGGCATCCCCTGTATGTTTGAATTCTTCACGCATCCGGCTAACGAGGAAAACCTCATAATCCATCGCAAGGCCGAAAAGAATGCCTACAACGATGATGGGAAGAAAGTTTAGAACCGGACCTGCACCATAGAAGCCAAAGACGCTGCCCAGATGACCATCCTGAACGACAAAGACTACAAATCCAAAGGTTGCTGCAAGAGATAGAATAAAACCCAGCACCGCCTTCACTGGCACCAGCAGCGAACGGAATACGACCATCAGCAGTAGAAACGCCAGTCCGACGATGATGAGACAGAATTTAGGCAGCGCATCACTCAGATTCTGCGAAATCTCAAGATTAACGGCTGTGCCGCCTGTGACCATAAATTCCACATGGTTCTTCTCTAGAATATCAGGAGCCTGATCTCTGATTGCATCTATAAGCTTAGTCGTTTCCATATCATGCGGCCCCGTCGCCGGGATAATATTGATCAGTGCAACTTCTCCGGACGGTCCGGGAATAGCCGGTGATACCGTGCCTATATTGGAAATAGTCTCCAGTTCCTTTACCCCGCTTGATACATTGGTCATGAAATCTCCTTCACCTTCGGCAACGGCCAGAACAATGAGCGGACTGTGATAGCCTTCGCCGTACCCTTCCGAGAGCAGGTCATAAGCCCGGCGCTCCGTTTTTTCCGTTGATTTCAGCCCGTCGTCGGAACTCCCCAACTGCAGATGTGAGAACGGTAAGGCAATTACACCCAGCAAGATCATTCCTAGAATAACTATCGTCCAAGGCTTACTTGTTACAAAATGCCCCAGACGGTTACTTTTTGCGTTCATCCGTTTACGAGGCTTCAGCCACTTGTTTCCGCTTGAAGCAGTGACCTTGCTCCCCACCGCGCTGAGCACAGCAGGAACCAGGATGATCGAGGTCAGCATGGCTAACAATACACAGAATGCACCAGCCAGCCCCATAGCTGTCAGAAACGGAATGTTCACGACGGCCAGACCGGCCAGTCCGATGATCACCGTTATAGCTGCGAAGACTACGGAGCTGCCTGCTGTAGCATTTGCGATCGCTATTGATTCCCGGTTGCTATAGCCCGCGGCCAATTGTTGACGGAACCTGGAGACAATAAAGAGCGCGTAGTCTATGCCCACCGCCAGCCCAAGCATAGCGGCGAGCGCCATGGAGGTTGAGGGAATATCCAGCATATTAGAGCCGATTATTACACCGAGCAAGCCAATCCCGAGGCCTACCACTGCAGTTGCAATTGGCAATACTCCGAGCAGGAAGGAACTGAAGGTGATAGACAGAACCAGAAAAGCGATGAGTACACCGATGACTTCTGACGGACCCATGATTTTCATCTGGACGTAAGCAGACCCCGTCAGTTCAGCTTGCCAGTCTAAGAAGTGCATGTTTTCAGCTACAGCTGTGATATGTTCTCTGGAAGCTTCTGTGACTTCACCAGCAGGTGTTTTGTAGGTGATGTCCATGTAGGCTATCGTCTTGTCCGCATTTAGCGACCGGTTATCATAAGGTCCGGCTACGGACTTCACTTGCGGATCTTCCATAATCTCTTTTTGTGTTTTCTGAATGACGGTCTGAGAGGCTTCTGAGGACAAGCTTTGACCTTGTGGTGCTTTCATGACGAGCCGGGTTTGTCCCCCATCTTCCTGTGGTCCGGCGAATTCTTTGTTTAACAGATCAATCGCTGCTTGGGATTTCAGCCCTGGAATAGATGTGTTGTTACTGAACGCTGGCCCCAAGCTTAGCGCAAGTATTGCAAATGCCACTAAAACTGCAAATCCTCCATACATAACAGCTTTCGCATTGCTTGCTGACCAATGACCTAAACGGTATAAATATTTTGCCATTTCGTGTCCTCCCGACATCCTATTGTTGTGTATTCTCTATGTATTTAGTGTATAGGAAAAGCTTAAAGGGCGAATCGTACCAAGGGGAAGGTGTGGACATGTACTTTTGGGAAGTAACAAACAGCAAAAAAAGACACTATCCCGGCATATCCCAGGGTGGGAATAGCTAGATAATGTCGAGTGACTAGATATGAAGAATGCCCTGTTCTATGGCAGTAGCTACGGCCTGGGCACGTGATTCTACTCCAAGCTTACTGTAGATATTGGTCAAATGCGACTTAATTGTCCGCTCCGTAACGCCCATATCAAAGGCAATTTCTTTACTCTTAAACCCCCGGGCCACAAGCTGCAAAATGAGCAGCTCCTTATCCGTAAGGTTAACGGGTTCTGTATCCCTTGCCCCGGCAATTTTTGACCGTTCCTTTGCCGCGAATACTTTAGTTAGGATATCAGCCTGTAACAGGGTACTTCCCCGGATTGCCGATTCAATGGTCCGGAATAATTCGTCCCGGCTTGTATCTTTGAGCAAATACCCTTTGGCCCCCAGGGCCAGCGCATTGATCATTAATCCATCCTCATTGTAGGTTGTCAAGATAATGACAGGAATCTCAGAATGTCTCGCTTTTAAGGCTTGTAGCGTCTCCTCCCCGCTCATTACCGGCATATTCAGGTCGAGAAGAACTACATCGGGTGACAGTTCATCGATTAAACGGAGAGCGGCCTGTCCATTTTCTGCCTCTCCTGCAATCTCAAAACGGTCATCTGTCTCCAAAATCATTTTTAATCCTTCTCGGACCACCATGTGATCATCTACAATAAGTATTTTATATGAGTTCATTTCCCTTCCCCTTCATGGATTGGAACTTCAATTTGGATGTGTGTCCCGGTTGGACGACTCTTAATGTCCAAGTTCCCTCCGATTAACCGTACGCGTTCTTGCATGCCCAATATGCCATAGTGTCCCGTTTTTTGTCCGATTAGGTTGGTGTCAAACCCAGCACCATTATCTCTGACCTCCAGGTGGAGGATACCTGGCCTTTCACTTACATTTACCCATACGCTATCCGCTTTAGCGTGCTTGGTTATATTCATCAAGCATTCACTGATGATCTGTAAGCTATGCTCTTTTATCGTTCCCGGCAAAAGAGAGACAATCTCAATTTGACTGTGAATATGGATGCCTGTCGCCAGGGTAAATCTGCGTATTTCATTGCCGACCGACTCCTCAAATTCAATGTTAGCCGCCGACTTCACTCTGAGGTTGTCTATCGCCAGCCGGGCTTCCGCCAATATTCTCCTGGCCTGTCCCATGGATATCTGAAGGAATTCCTGGGATCTGGAGGTATTTCCATTAGTAAGGTGAGCATTAACCGCTTCAAGCTGCATAATAATTCCCGCTACCCCCTGTGCCAGGGTATCATGCAGATCACGCGCAAGACGTTGACGTTCATTGGCGAGTGTCAATTCTTCCACTTTTTTATGAGCCTTTTCAAGATCTCTCAGAAACGTTTGTGTGCGGATTCGGGCATGGACCTGTTGGAAAAATAATGAAGCATAGGCAACTACTAGAATCAGCATTAATGAAAATAACGGCATCATAAGATAAAGGTCATATTGATTGCCCAAATATAACATGGTGTAAAAGAAGATAACCAAACAGTATAGTGCAACAAGTGTAATTTTTCGTTTTTGATAGTAGATCCCAATGCTTTGACCAATAAGAACAGGAAGCAGGCCAATAAGAACAGCCGGAGAACTATATGGCATTAATAAAGCGCATGTTAAAATCAGCAGTCCTTGAACTAAAAAGAAGATCCATACTTTAGTTTTGGGGATTTTGTACAAATTCCAATGAAGATAAAGATGGACTATATAGCATAAGGTGAAAATAAGAGTATTTACCCAGTTCAACCCGTATACCACTTGAAGTATCACTGAAGCTGCGTAGACTAATGAAACCCAGAGTAAAACAGGAAACCGGGCAACGATGATTTCATCATTTATTTCGTTTTGAAGGTTTTTATCATTCTTAAACATATTCAGGATATTCATACCCTTCCGCTTTCAATTATTGAAGTCATTGTATTCATCCTCCCCTGCTACATACGATTGTACTACAGTCATACAGTTGTTGAATCGTACAAAAGGGAGGTTTACCCTGTACGAAAGGGAACTTTGAGAATGTATACAAACAAAAAACCGCGTTACCACGGTTTTTTGAGATAGGTTCAGTTATTACAATTAGAATGTTACAGGGAATGCCTTGACTCCTCTTATAATCATGCCAGGTCTCCATTCCAGCTGCTCTTCTTCAACTTCCAGCCGGATATCCGGCATTCTTCGGAGCAGTGCACTAACGGCAATTTCTCCTTCGAGCCGGGCGAGAGGAGCACCGAGACAATAGTGAACCCCTTTACCAAAAGCGATATGGTCATTGACTTTCCTGGTAATATCAAAGGTATCCGGCTCTTGAAATTTAAGGCTATCACGATTCGCTGAGAGTAAGGACACGAACAGCATATCTCCTTGGCGAATTTGTTTGCCATCTAGCTCTAAATCTTCGGTTGCCCAGCGGATATTACTTACCTCAGCCGGCCCGTTGAAGCGTAACATTTCCTCAATAGCGGATTGAATGAACTCGGGCTGAGCAAGAAGCATTTGTTTCTGTTCAGGATGCTCCAACAGTGCCAGCACGCCATTTCCAATCAAGTTAACGGTTGTCTCATGACCAGCAATAATCAGCACAAATACAAGCGCGTACAATTCTTGCTCTGTTAGGGCTTCCCCTTCTTCCTCAACGCTGATTAAAGAACTGATAAGATCATTTTGTAAATGCTTGCGCCGCTCGGCAAAAAGTTCCTGTAAATAATCCACGAAGGCCTTCATGACCTCATCGCTAGCCTGGTCAAGCTCCGGATTATTGAATCCTTCCATAATAACATCGGACCATCCTCTGAATCTATCCTGGTCCTCCAGAGGCACACCCAGCATTTCACAGATGACTATAATGGGGAGCGGGAAGGCATACTCTTCGATTAGATCCATTTTCCGGGTGCCTTTTCCAGCAATAGTATCCAACAACTTCTCGCTAATCTCCTCGATCCGCCCGCGAAGTCCTTCAATCATCCGGGGTGTAAAAGCTTTTTGAATTAAACGCCGCAATCTGCGATGATCCTCAGGGCCAACGCTAATCAAATTTCTAGAAATAACTTCCTGGTGCGAAGGCAAAGAAGCTTCTTCATTACCGGCATTCGGGGGATTCGTCACAAAACGTGAGTCCTGCAAAACCTTAACCGCATCCTCATACCTGGAGACTAACCAGGCAAATTGCCCGCCCGGCAGCAGAAAACGATGTACCGGCTCCTCTTCGCGCAGCCGTTCATAAGCTGCAAAGGGCTGCTGGATAAAAGCCTTGTCCATAAAATCAACTTCGGGTCTGGTTGGGTTGGCATTCTCATTCATGGTCAATCGAGGCACCTCCAAAATGATAGTATTGGTATCATTACAATAATAAGAAAATCGTTCGCGGCGAAGGAAACTGCTATGACAAGTTGAGCCGTATCTTTGACGCATTCATTTTTTTCGGTATTACCGGACACCAGCAGAGTTCAAAACTGATAGAAGCTTTTGAATGTTACGTGGCCTTATCAAAAGAGCCGTTGGAGGATATCGCTCTTTATCAAGCTCAATATAACCGGTTAGTCGCCTTGTTTAGCGAATTGGCTGACCTTGGAGTTAAGGAAGCGGAGCAGCTTAATATTCTGAAAAAGATATTTTTAAGTCAGATTAAAGCATAAGAAGGACAACGTCCTCTTTGGTTAACAGAACCAATTCAGTTTATTGTTGACTACGGCGTTCTTCCAGTTCCTTTACAATCTGAGGATACTTCGCATCCAGGTCATACTTGCGCAGGCAGAGATACGTAAGCACGAGTATTGCCACAGGAAGATATACAGTAAGAACAAGAATACTGGTTATTGCGGAATCCGGCTGTGTGGTTAATGTTCCATCATAATCCCCCATGGCCAGAATCCACCCAATCATCGCTGCGGCTAGGCCCATACCAATTTTAACTCCAAAGCTGTTTGCACTATTGACCATCCCCACCAGACGCTTACCTGTCTTCCATTCACCGTACTCTACAGTATTATTGACGAGCACCCCGCCCACAGCCATCATGGGGATGGTTGCCAGAGTTGTTATTCCACCGAGCACTAATGCAGCGACAAAGCTATATGGCATGAAACAGCGGATACCCAAGGCAGCGATTCCGACGATCAGCCCGATACGTGCAGTGCTGGAAAGGCCAAACTTTTTAATCATTGGTCCCACAAGAGCGAAGCCGAGAAATACCGGAATCAAACCAACAGCACCCATGATTCCGATCAGATCCTCATTACCTAAAATATATTTGGTATAATAGATCCCCGTTGAGCCGTTAAGCGTATACATCATATTAATAAATAATTGAGCAAACAACATGATGATCCAATATTTGTTCTTAAACAGGAGCTTTATACTTTCCCAGAAGGGTACGTTATCGCTTTCATTCAAATTGACGTTAGCATTGTTCTCTTTGGAGGAAAGGAAGGTCAGGACCAGTGCAATAGCTGATAATAATCCAAGCACGACGGCAACGATGATCCAAGCCTTCTGATCTCCACCCAGCATATTGGTAACCGGAATTAATACAACAGAGACAACGATTCCAATCATGTATCCGAAGATGGTACGGGTAAGGCCCATCTTACCGCGTTCTTCTACGCTTTTCGTACGAATGGCCATTAAGCTTCCGTACGGAATAGCAATTCCCGTGTAGACAATGGCAGAAGCGAATATTACTGTAGCCAATGCATAGATCGTTTTCACCGTGTTAGATGCATCGGCAGGAACTGTAAATAGCAAAATGATAGCGGCCAGTGCCGGGAGAGCCATCCACAGCATCCAAGGCCGTGCTTTCCCGTACTTCGATTTAGTACCATCAACGATACGGCCCATTAGCAGGTCCGTGAATGCATTAACTAACTTGGTGATCAGCATAATTGTGCCTACTGTTGCAGCTGCAATACCCACCTTATCTGTATAAAAGTAAGTAACCATCCCAATAAGTCCGCTTATGGAGTTCAGTGCAATTTGTGCTACACCGTCACCTAAGTAATGATGAGGCCGCATCGTTTTCTGGATACCCTGGGCATCAGTACCTAATGGTTTCGATTTTTTGGTTGGTGTTACAACCTCTGTACTATAAAGATCCGTTGTTTCATTCATTATTTTACCCCCGTTTGCCTTATAATGATAACGCTTTCTATTCCTTATTTTAATCCTCTGTTATAAATAGATATGGTATCGTAATTGTTTTTTTGGAAATATGATTGCTATCTCAACATTTATTTCAAGCGCTTTCATCCCTGCAGTTTCTAGGTTACATTAAAATAAAAAGGGCATTGCAGTTATCCTGCAACGCCCTCTTGTTTCAACGCATAGCCCCCTGCTTTTTCGGTTCATTTAATGTTTTCAAAACCAGTTTAAACAACATTGCTGTTTCCTCAGGGGTATTGGTCAACAATTCGCTTATAGAGAAATCATATGCATATTTAATCATCGGATGATCCAGCATACCGGGTGCGTGTTCTTCAATCATCAGAAGAGCTATCGGCTCTTCGATGACTTCCTTAAGCGTGGAGTCCAAAGTAAACCGCACTATGTCCAGATTGGTCTGTGTAGGATATCTAAAACAGTAATCTCCAGAACCGACTTCAATCGGATCTTCCTGCTCAGGCAATATAATGACCGCAGCAGTATTGGCAGGGATCGTCACATTGACGATAATTTCCCCATTCCGGCAAGACCATGAGCTCTTGATTTCTCCATATACTGAATGATAAATACCTTCTACTGCACTTATTCCTTTTATGAACTGAGGGTGTATCAGGATCTTTTTAAACCCGGGTTCGATCTGATTAATACCAGCCAGCTTCCTGTACATCCATTCCCCAATAGAACCATACGCATAATGATTTAAGGAGTTCATGCCTGATGTATCGAAATCTCCATTCGGGAGAATGGAGTTCCACCGTTCCCAGATAGTTGTAGCTCCCTTCTTAACTGCGTAGAGCCAGGACGGAAAATCTTCTTTCAGGAACAAGGTGCCCGCAAGCTCATGCATTTGATTCTCAGATAATACATGACACAGATATGGAGTGCCCACAAAACCGGTCGTAAGGTGATTCTTATGCTGGGCTATGCTAGACTCCAGGGTCTTGCGGACTCTCTCCCGGTGCTTGTCCTCCACCAGATTGAAATGAAGAGCTAATACGCAAGCCGTTTGAGTCTCACTGACTAATCTGCCGGTTGCGGAAATATACTCTTCCTGGAACGCTGATTTGATTTGGCTATGAAGCGTTTCGTATTTGGTGGCATCCTCAGATCTGTTTAACACGCTGGCAGTCTTGGCCAGCAGCTCTGTGGAATAGGCATAATAAGCGTTAGCCACCAGATACACATCCGTAGCCCCGGTCCGCTCATTACTGATCTCTTCCTTATCAAGTCCGAGCCAGTCTCCGTATTGAAATCCTGTCTGCCACAGCCCATTAATCCCGCAGCGTCCAGAGATGTAATCAACCCAGCCCTTCATGCTGTCGTACTGTTGCTCCAGCAGCCTAAGGTCGCCATACATCTGATACACGGTCCAAGGAACAATAACCGCAGCATCGCCCCATGCAGCAGCTCCTTCCTGATTCCCCAGGATATTTGGGATTACATGCGGAACGCCATATTCTTCAGTCTGCTCAGAAGCAAGATCACGCAGCCATTTCGTGAAGAAGGAGGCTACATTCATATTAAAGGCAGCCGTTCCGGCAAACACCTGAGCATCGCCTGTCCAGCCAAGACGTTCATCTCTTTGCGGGCAGTCCGTAGGAATGTCAAGGAAATTACCGCGCTGGCTCCATTGAATATTACTGAATAATTGGTTAACCATTTCACTCGAGGTGGTCAGACTGCCTGTTTCCTCCAGATGTGAATGCAGTACGCAGGCGGTGAACAGCTCCGGTTGAATGACCTCTAAGCCTTCGACCGCAATGTAACGGAACCCATGAAAAGTAAAATGCGGCCGGAAGACTTGCTCTTTCCCATTACAAATAAAACGGTCAATAGAGATTGCTTGCCGCAAGGTCTCAGGGTACAGGTTCCCTTCTTTATCAAGTACCTCGGCATGCCGGATAGTAATGACCTGGCCCTCACGCCCGGTAATCTGCAGCTCTACGAATCCGGTCAGAATCTGTCCGAAATCAATAACCTGCTCTCCTTTGGGTGTCGTAAAGAGCTTCACTGCGGGCAGCCTTTTGGTAATCCTGACCGGTTCACTTTCCTGGGCGACAAGACGCTCGTTATTATAGGAGAATGGGACCACTTCATATTGAGTATCGTCTACATAACAGGAGTCATAGGTCTCTCCCATGTAGATTTCGCTGGAGCGGATCGGTCCCTTCGTCACCTTCCAGCTCTCATCTGTCACAATTACTTCTTTCGATCCGTCTGTATAGACGATGTGCAGTTCGGCGATAGCGGCCACTCTGTCCCCGTAATGATTCGGAGTACAGGTGAAGCCAAAGATCCCTTTATACCAGCCATTTCCAACTGTGATCTCTATTTTATTTTGCTGCTCCAAGAGTCCGTCTAAGCTATAGGTCTGATATTGCAGCCGCTCCTTGTAATTCGTCCAGCCAGGAGCAAAATAATGATCCCCTACCCGATTTCCATTAATAGAAATTTCATAAACTCCTAATGAGGATGCATAGAGACGGGCTGACTGTATATCCTTTTCTGCAGTGAAGATCTTTTGGAAAACGGGAGGTGCAGTTTCATCATCCGGGAAGGTATGCGTAATCCAATCTGCTGTAAAGTTACTTCCCTTCAGAAGACCTGTTTCGAAATGTCCTGCAATACTGGCTTGATTGCCTTGATTGTCCCATGCAGTGACATGAATCTGATAAAAACTAGAGGCCTGAAGCGGGAGGCCAGCATACTCTACCAGAATTGAAGTGTCCGCCTCCACCTTACCTGAATTCCAAACCTCCTCAGTATCCTTGGTTACAGTGATCTGATAGGCAGTCTGCATGACTCCTTGCGCTGAAGAAACCAAATGCCATGAGAAGCGCGGGCTTGGTGTATCCAAGCCAAGGGGATTGTCCATGTATTCAATGCGAAGATTGTTTAACTCCATCTGTATCCGCCTTTCGATAATTCCAGAAATTTTATGATACCTACTACTCTTATTGTAATGAAATAGCAGTGAATATTATGGTATTATGATTGTAATTTTAGAAGCTTAATACTATGAGGCAGTCATAGGAGGTTTTTATGGAACAAAGCGTTGCAAGCCATTGCAAGCTCATATCCGGGCTATTTGAGCTGTCCGTGTTTTTTATTGGTCCTGCCGGTGACGTTCTTGTTGAATGCTTGGATGATCGGATGTTAAATCCTCTATATGGAAACGATAAACAATTATTCTTTAATGTTTTGGAATTAGAGCCTGCGATTTGTAAAGAGATCCCTGTCATTAGAAAAACGCTCTTTTTTGAAAATTACATATCCATGAGTGTGGTCAGTAACCAGAGCTTTGAAGGAACCATTATTGTCGGCCCCTCTCTGCCCTTCACGCTATTCGACCACAAAATAAACGGGCTAATCAACGATACGAATCTCTTCGCCAACCGGGAGCAGGTGTTTCATTATTATCAGTCTCTTCCTGTCATCACCTACGGGAAGCTGGTGAACATTGCCGTTCTGATCTATCAGATGTTCAGCGGCAAGTTCATTGCAGCCGATCAGATACAAGATCAACTGGAGCTGCAGGTTGAAGAAACCAAGATGCCGGGTGCCATCCGCTTTGCACCAAACGACGAGCTGGCCCCTCATCATAATCCCCTTTATGAAAAGAAATTGTTAACGATCATAAGAGAAGGCCAAACGGAAGCGCTTAAGCGATTCTCGCAGCTTGGCAAGGAGAATACGGGGATACTGTCCAAATCAAGCCACATCCGCTCCAAAAAAAATCTAGGCATTATAGGCATTGCTCTAGCTGCCAGAGCGGCGATAGAGGGAGGGCTTCATTCAGAAATTTCCTTTTCGGTAAGCGATCTGTACATTCAACGCCTGGAGGAATTGCGGACGGAAAAAGAAATTGATCAGTTATGTTTAGTTGCATTTTTTGAGTTGACCGAAAAAGTAGCTCAGGTTAAGGAAGCCCGGTATTCTAAAACCGTTACCACATGCAAAAATTATATTTATGACCAGCGATTCTCCAGGATCACCCATGAATCCATTGCCGGTCACGCCGGCATCAGCCCGAATTATTTGTCGGTTATATTTAAAAAGGAGACGGGTGTACCGGTTAATGAGTATATCCAGCAGATTAAAATTGAAGAAGCCAAAAATATGATTCTGTTCTCGAATACACCTCTGTCCGAAATCGGGTCACTCCTGAGCTTTTCTGATCAGAGCTACTTTACTAAGGTTTTCAAAAAGCATACAGGGCTAACCCCGAAACAGTATCAGCAAACACAATATTTAAGCCAATAAGCCTGGTTCTACCGGGCTTATTGGACTTATACTCGAATTAGCTATTCACAGCGGCAAGAATGCTCTGAAGTGTCTCTTCAGTGAACAGCCCATTACTCATCATGGCCGCGTTATGCAACGAAGTGTTCAGAATTAATTCGTCCATTCCTTCTCCCAAACCACTATCCTTAACATCATGTTGTCCCATTGCTTCCATAATAGCAGCGCCACGGGGATGCTGAAGCAGGTCCGCAAAGGTAGAATGCCTTGTGATGGTTTGGAGCAGAACAGTACTTGATTCCACCACTACCGTGTCTTTTAGTTCGATATTTCTGGAAGAGCTGCCGATGAGAATTTCGAATTCCCCCGTCTCAACAATCCAATCTTGACGCTTGGCATCGTAATACGCAAAGGATCGTTTATCCAGCTCAAATTGAACGGTTGTCTCTTCTCCTGGTTGAAGCGCAACCTTGGCATAGCCTTTTAACTCCTTGCTTGGGCGGGGGAGTGTTGATTCAATATCACTTACATATAACTGAACGACCTCTTTTCCAGCCATACGTCCTATGTTCCTGATTTTAGCTGTAACGGACAAACGGTCTGTGTCCTGAATCGTATGATGACTGAGCTTAAGATCTGTATACTCATATTGCGTATAGCTTAAGCCGAAACCGAAGGGAAATAGCGGTTCAACTTCTCTAGTGTCGTAGTGGCGGTAGCCCACGAATATGCCTTCTCTGTATTCCGCTGTCTCCCCATCCCCCGGGAAGTTTAAGTAGGACGGGTTGTGAATTAGCTTTTTAGGGAAGGTCTCAGCGAGTTTGCCGCTCGGATTGACAAGCCCATAGAGCAGATCAGCTACGGCTCCCCCGGAAGCCTGTCCGCCTAAATACGCCTCCAGCACAGCTTTAACGTTATCCAGCCAAGGCATTTCAAGCGGTCCTCCGTTGCTGAGTACAACTACAACATTGGCTTGTTCCGCAGCGACGGCTTCAATCATCCTCCGATGGTTATCCGGCAACTGAAGATGCTTTCGGTCAAACCCTTCCGATTCATAACGTTCAGGCAGACCGGCAACAATAACGGCAACTTGCGACTGTCTTGCAGCTTCAACCGCCTCCTGAATCAGTTCTTCGTCGATCGTATCGGTATCCAGCGGATAGCCGGCCGCATACCTTATACGGTCATCCGCTCCGGCAATCTTAACCATTTCTTCATATATCGTATCGAGCTTAGTAGGAAGAATGTGGGAGCTGCCCCCGCCCTGATAACGCGCCTTCCGGGCAAAAGCACCGATTACCGCAACTGAATCCTTAATTCCGATAGGAAGGATAGCCTCTTCGTTCTTGAGCAGAACCATACATTCTCCGGCAATTTCACGGGCTTTAAGATGTTGAACCTCAGGATCAACGGTAATATTCTCTTTCCGGCTTTCGACAGCTTTGAAGACAAGTGTTAAAATTCTGTCTACAGTCTGATCAAGCACAGCTTCACTCAGTCTGCCGGATTGGACAGCTTCAATAATCTTCTTGCTGCCGACTCCGTTACTGGATGGCATTTCAAGATCCATACCGGCAGCAACGCCCAGGTCCCGCTCGTTGACGGCTCCCCAGTCCGAGATCACTGCACCCTCAAAGCCCCATTCTTCGCGGAGGATGTCTGTTAATAGACGGGTGTTCTCTGAACAATACTCCCCGTTCACTTTGTTGTACGCAGCCATGACCGTCCAGGGCTGTCCTTGTTTAATGGCATATTCAAAGCTGGCAAGATAGATTTCCCGCAAGGTTCGCTCGTCCACCTGGGCGTCGACTGACATTCTTTTATATTCCTGATTGTTTACGGCAAAATGCTTAATGGAGGTGCCGACGCCCTGGCTCTGTACACCTTGTATATAACTCGCTGCCAGTGTTCCTGATAAATACGGGTCCTCTGATAAATATTCAAAGTTCCGGCCGCATAATGGGGAGCGCTTGATGTTCACTCCTGGTCCAAGAACAATCGATACATCCGCAGCTGACGCTTCCAGTCCAATCATGGAGCCCATTTGCTCTGCGAGCCCGGTATTCCAAGAGGAGGCAAGACCGCTTCCGGTGGGATAGCAGGTGGCAGGAACACTTTGGTTCACGCCAAGGTGATCTGCCTCCCCTTCTTGCTTCCGAAGTCCATGGGGGCCGTCTGTCATCATAATTGAAGGTATTCCAAGACGCTCGATGGGTATGGTATTCCAGAAATCTTGTCCAGAGCAGATTGCTGCTTTTTCTTCCAAGGTCATTTGGCTAATAATTTCTTTGATATTACGCTCCACGTGCTCTCCTCCAATGATAATCAAATATAATGAGATCGCTTACTTTATTAGAATAAGGCAATTTCACCAAACAATATGGTAATTTGGTATCTTTTTTGGGAGCATAGTGTGGTGTTATTGCTTAGATCATTCTCGCCACTTCATGCGCTTCACTGACGGCGTTTAAGGCTCTGCGGGCACGCAAGGCATCACCGATCACATGGACAGGGATATCATGCTCGTTGCAAAAATGCTGGAGCCCCTCATAATTCCGTGACTTCGCCCCGATGGCAACAACAACAGAATCACATGGATACGATGAAACTTCACCGTTGCTCTCAATGACGACTCCATCCTCATTAATTTCAAGGCACTTGGTGTTGGTCATAATCTGGACCCCGGATTCATACAGGCTTTCCATGACACAGATCGAGCGTAGTTCGCCCAAGTCTTTTGCCACTTTATCCAGCATCTCAACTACAGTGATCTTAGAAGCCTTACCATGCAGGTATTCGGCAACCTCAAGACCAACGAGTCCCCCGCCGACAATAACGACTTCCCCGGACACCTCTGCTTCTCCTGACAATACATCATGCGAGTTCGTAACCTTGGTCAACTGGCTTCCGGGAATTCTCAGCTCCATGGGAGCTGCGCCTATAGCCACAATCACTTCGTCCGGCTCAAGTTCTTCCAGGAGCGATGCCGTAACCGGGCTATCGAGTCTGACCTCAATGCCCTCCCTGATTACCTGTTCTCCCCGGGATAGAGCGGCTGCTTTCATCTCTTCTTTTCTTGGCGCTTCCCCAGCCAGGGCAAACTGGCCGCCCAGCGCTCCTGCCGCCTCGCATACAATCGGCTGATGTCCTCTGCGCTTCAGCACCATGGCCGCTTCCAAACCGGCGATTCCGCCACCGGCAACTACAACCTTCTTGGGATGATCTGTCATCATCAGCTTGTATTCCGCTTCTCTGCCCAAAGCCGGGTTCCTTAAGCATGTGATGAACGGCACTTCACTTGAAACAAATCCGTCATAACAGCCCTGATTGCAAGCGACACACTCTACAATATCGTTGCTGTTGCCGGACTCTGCCTTCAGGCAGAATTCAGGGTCAGCAAGCTGGGCACGTCCGATCACCACCATATCTGCTTTGCCGTCCGCGAGGATGTCCTCTGCCTGGTCAGGGGCATTAATACGTCCTACCGCAACAGTCAGCATCCCTGTTTCCCGGCGGATTCTGGCTGCATTATCGACATTGAACCCTCTTGGCAGGTCGATAGGAGGAACCTCATATTTGATTGCCGCAGAAGAGAAATTACCTCTGGAGACGTCAAGCGCATCCACGCCGGCAGCTTGTGCCATTTTACAGAATGCGATAACATCCTCTATACTCAGTCCGCCCTCCAGATAATCATCGTGAGCATCAATACGCATAAACAACGGCATATCTGCCGGAATGTTACCGCGAATCGAAGTAATACATTCAATCAGGAATCTGGCTCTGTTCTCCAGGCTTCCCCCGTATTCATCGGTTCTCCGGTTAAAGAAGGGGCTCAGGAAAGAATGCGGAGTATAGTTATGGCCTGCATGAAATTCAATGGCGTCGAAGCCGGCTTCGACTGCCCGCCGTGCCCCTTCTCCGAAGGACTTAGCCGCAGCCTGTAAAGTCTCAATATCTGCTCCCGGTATGGTGTATTCTGTACCAGGCACAGGCACGGGACTTGGAATAATGATTATTTGCTCACTATCACTAGCAACGGCCAATCCACCCAGCCATAACTGAATTCCTGCCTTGCCGCCTGCATCATGGATGGCCTCTGTAAGCTGCTGTAGACCAGGGATATATTTATCATCAGAGATGGCCAGGAACTTCTTAGGCGCAGCTGGCCCATATACCGAACATACCTCAGTGAAATTTAAACCGCAGCCTCCTTCTGCTCTGGCTACATGGTAATCGATAAGCTGCTGAGTAACAAAGCGTTCCTCACTAGGCATTTTGGTGCCCATGGCCGGAAAGATAATACGGTTCTTCAACTCTAACCCTCTGATTTGAATAGGACTGAACAAAGCAGGATAAGCCATAATACATTCTCCTTCACATTATTTTTCAAGGCGCGAAACTTTGTTATATATTTCACATAATCAGTTCGACCTGATTACTGACACCTCAAATATACCTGAGCGAATGAGTTATGACAATATGTTTAAAACAAAATGTTTGAATTTTCTGCGGCGTTGTTCATACGATCTGCTAATCGGAAAATAACGAATCAATCAACAGGTTAAGGTATTCTATACGCGCTTCTTTGTCAGTCAGGAATAATCCATCTGTTTCCGTAATCCCTTCGTATTCCGTAGGATAATTAATAGATGAAGTGAAAATCAAATACTTGAACCTGAAGTTATCATCATCTTCTGGTATTAGCTTACGTAAACACGCTTTGAGCAGGCTGCCAATCTCCTCTGACAGATCAATAACGCGTCTTGATGTTTTATCATCATCTGAACACTCTAAGGAATGGGTGTAGATTACCCGGTTACCGGGAAAACGCAGCGAATATTCCATAATCTCGTTTGCTGCCAGCAGCAGCTTCTCTTTTGGACTGCAGGCTTCATCTCGTAAGATTGACAATACCGTAAGGATATTTTGAATATAGAATTCCTTAACCAGGTTGAGCATTTCGTCTTTACTTCGGAAATAATAATTGATGGCACTCACATTAACATCCGCTTCTTTGGCAATGGTGCGGATCGCGATATTACAGCTTTTGTTCTTCCCCATCAGATACAGCGCGCGGTCCAGGATACGTTCTTCAATATTTTTCAGCTCTCTCATATGATCCCCTCCATTACTTCTCTCTTAGCCATTATACTTTCACGGCTATCTGGCAGCAATTACGGCTTGTCGTTGAAATACAAAAGAAACCCAGAGTCTTTAAAAGACCTGGGTTTCTCCACGCTGCAGAAATTCATCAATCATCGTCTTGTATTTATCAAGACTGTACACGTTATACATCCGGGAAGTAAGCGCGCGGGTGTTTCCGAAGAAAAAGCGCTCAAACTGTCTTTGCCTGCCGCCGAAGGGGCCGATAGCCAGTTCCCAGCTTAGCCGGAAGAGCGAAATCCGGTCACAGGCTGATGAATCCTGTCCTTTAAGATAGAGACGGATAAAGCCGCCGGCATCAGATCCCAGGTCTGTCTCGGAAGGAAGCATCACCAGATTACTGGAGCTGATGTCCTGGAGCATACCCAGCATCTCCTGATAAAAAGAGGAATACTGCATCGTAGCCGCAATCAGCGGCTTGTGGGCCGGCACATAATAACCCTTGGCATCCGGTTCTGCCATCATTTCGGAAGCCAGGCGAAGAGCTTTTAAATTCTCAAGCATGGTCAAAATCCGGGATATCCGCTCCATCGTTACCGCTTCGAGAGCGATATTCTGTTCATCTGACAATTTAGAGATCAGGCCGAGCAGAAATTCCGTCTTGGCAATGTAGCGTGTAAGCACCTGATGGCCGGCATGGCTGTGAAAATTCCCTTCGCTGAACAGCCGCTCTCCAATCTCTTGATTCCCTAAGTAAAAGATACGGTTGCGTGGGATGAAGACGTGATCGAAGATCACCATGGCGTCCATTTCTTCAAATCTGCTGCTCAGCGGATGATCATATTGAGATGAGCCTGAGTAACTCTCACGGCAAATGAAGGTCATCCCTTCCAGATCATTGGGAACGGCAAAAGCAAAGGCATATGGATTATCCTGTTCCATCATGGAAGGGAGAGGTGAAGGGATCACCAGTATTTCATCACAGGTTGCTGCCTGCGTAGCCATCATAAAAGCACCGTTTACCACAATTCCGTTCTCCTTGCGCTCGACAACTTTAGCTGTAATGGAATCCTCCACCTCGTCCACCACTTCGGACAACCGGCTGGCAAACGGCTGAATGAATGCGTGGGATAAGGTAATGTCCTGGCTGCGGCAGTACTCATAGTACTTTTTAAGATTATCTTCATATTCCGGATTGTATTCTTGTAACAGATGCGCAGCGGTATATAAAGACATCAGCGTCGTGTTCATATAATCGGGTGATCTCCCTAAAAACCCGTGGTGCTTCCCAGCCCACAATTCCATCATGATCCTCCGGCGGACCAGGTCTTCCTTGCTTCTCGGGGCCAGGAAGGAAAGTCCGTAGCGCTCCCCATCCGTCCCGCTTTGAAAGGTCATTTGTTCGATGGTTTTCTGCTGATGCTGCATATCATACATTTCAGCTTGGGTCTTCATTAATCCGTTGAAGGCGGGATGGCTGGATAAAGGCCTTTGGATGGTTTTACCCTGGTACCATATTTTGATCTGCTGGCGGTCGATACGCTCGATATATTCCTTGCCGCTCTTAACTGCCATGGCCCACCACCCCAATCATGAACATTCAACGGTTTAGCCAAATTGACTAATACAGTTTCTGTAAAATATGTGGTGGTGTTAAAAGCAGTACATTGTCCTTGTTCAAACATTTACTTTTCTTCATCTATTTCAACGACTTGAGTAAGTTCTTTAGCGGACAATACTCAGACAGCCGCAGGGTAGCGGAGAGTATTGGTTGTTGCACATTTTGCAGGATTTCTCTATGACTGTTGCTCGCTGCGGTACAATGTTGCATTATTTGCACAAATTCCGGTGTAGAGAGCCAGTTAGCGCTGGATTTGTTGCATTTCGTGCAGGATTTCAGCATAGGCCGCTTGTAGTGGGCGGGATTGTTGCATTTCGTGCATGATTTTTTTAAAAAAGTTAGTGGCTGTTGAGCATGGGGACCCAATTAAAAAGACTCTATCACTTGACGATAGAGTCTTTCTTTAATATTCATTTCAGACAAATCAGTGGCCCATGCCGTGGCTATTGGTTGTCACTTTTGTGGTCTGAAGTGCAGTGATTTCCTCGGCGCTTGCGGCAGTCAAAATGGTTAATGAGCTAATCAGCAATACGGTTGTCAATAACAAAAGCTTCTTTTTCATAATTTTCATCATTGAACTCCCCTTCTAGAATATTTCGCATTATTGCATGATACTCTTGTAGCTGTGAAATATTGGCCTCAGCTCTAACAAGTTCATAAAAAGCAATAGCTTTTCTAAAGCCTGCTCTATCAAATAGTCTACCACTTAATACGATATTTTCCAGAGTTAGGGTTATTGCAATAGCTGACTTCTTCCGTTTAAACCAATAAATAGATAATAGATGAATATATTCTATGTAGTACCTAACATCTACAGCAGGTGAAGTATCATCAGGTTTCTCAACGTCACTCTGCAGTTCTTCCAATGCCCAGTCCACCTGGTAGTTGTATCTTAAAGCGGAGTCCAAGATATTTAGCAACCCAGCGGTCAATTCTTCCCTCGCACCCAGCTTTAAAAATTTCACGTATTCAGGCAATACCTCCTTCTTTCCCTCAAGTAAGTCAAGAACGAAGGCGTTTGCTCTAGCGGTATTTTTATAATATTCAATTTCTTCCAATGACTCTTCGTCAAAAAGCTGAACCCAGCTCAAATCTGAATACTTTTCTATACACTGTCGAGCACTTTTGTAATCGCCAAGTTTTTGAAGAGCAATGCCCTTCGCACAAAGACTAAACCCAAAGTAATAGACTATAGAACGCTTTAACCTCTGGGCCTCAAATCCTTTGGGGGCTGTAGCATGTATTACTGCGATCATTTCAATAAGCATGTCAGATATATCTATCATTGCTGTAAAATTGTCTAAGGTGAATGAAGCTTTTAGCATAGCTATTAAAGAGTCAGCATCCATACCGTCAAGTTCCAACAACTCCTATTTCACTCCTTACAAACCATTTTATAGAAATAATAAGTCTTTTCCATCCTTTGGTCAATTAATTTGTTGGCTCTTAAATTGCCATTCCCTCTTCTCAACCGAAAAAAACCTGCAATTTGCGCAGGTTTCAGAGAGTTCTATTATACAGACTGATGCATGGCGAAGTGTAAGGCCTGTTTTAAGATTGTTTGAAAGATTAAAAAGTGCCCGTTATTGGAGTGAAACCCAGATAAGGATTTTAAATCTTCCATTTTCCATTATGCGATATTATTGCGTGGAAACCTCAAACTTCGTGCCAGCATCTCCGGCGAAAACAATCGTTCCTCCCGCAGGCAGCGTGGTCTGATCCTTGCCGCCGATGACACTGAAGTAGAGGCATGTCCCCTTGTCATCATAAACGGCGAAGGAACCATTCGAGGATACGCTCACCTTAAGCATTTTGCCCTCGTCTTTGTCGCTTATCGTATACCACCTGGCGTATCCGCTAGGCGGAATCGTAACAGTTGACTTCTTAGCATAGTTTAATGGCTTCAAGTTGTCCTCGTTCACTAAGACGAATCCACCATGATTCAAGTACTCAACGCCGTCTTGTGTAAAAAATGTAAGATTTGAGAGATCCCGTCCGTTCGATCCCGGAATTTGCAATTCGGAGACAGCCGTATTCGGGCCGGTTATTCGCTTATCCAATACGTACCCCGGCAATTGGTTAGACAGGTTCAATTGGGTGGGCGGGAACATCAAATAACCGAGCGATGTATACTTCTCATTCAGTAAATAATATTTCTTGCCGTCGCGCTGCATCCATGCGTCCCGGGTCTGCGCCGGAAGATCTCGGGGCTTGAGCTTCTCAGCGTTGTACATGGATATAGCTACCTGCCCAAGACCCGGCACCGAAGCGTATTGTCGAATCCATTCGTAAGTGCGTCCATTCTCCTCCGTCACAAAGCTGATCATCTCTTTTCCATCCGAACTATGGAACATGCCGTCCGCCGAATATTTGAGCATCCGGTTCGGATTAGCCGATGGCTGCTCCGAAGTGATGGACATGACACCGCCTGTGGATATTTTGATGTTCATTGTTGTACCAGTCGCGCCGTAGATTCCCGCATATTGCAACATGGACTCCGGCATATCAGCCTTTACCCGCACACCGTAAGATTTCTCTGGCTTGAATTCCGTAAGGGTCCCGTTCTCCTTCAGCGCCTGAAGCAAGATTTCGCTGGCCAGAAGCTGGTCGTATGTACTGCTTCCGCCGGAAGAGACGACAGCTGCCGCCATGTCCTGTTCGGGAAGCACAACGAGCGATGTGTGATAGAGAACCGTGTCCCCGCCTTTGGTCAGTGCCTTCATTCCGTATTCTCCGAAGGGATAGAGATCGACGCTGTCCCAGCCGAGACCGTATCCGATGGAGTTGTCCGCATCGTCAGGCCAGAGTGGCGTCTTGTACTCGTCTTGCGCTGCGGCCTCAGCCGATTTACCAGACAAGACCTCTTCCTTTTCCCCTGTGAAAACTTGTGAGAAACGAACCAAATCTTCCGCGGTGGAATAAATGCCTCCGGTTCCGATCACGTTGACCGTCTCGTTAGGAAGTTGTCCTGTATAGGTAGGATAATAGAGCCCCGCCATCTTCGCTTCGTCCGGAGAATCGAGCGGCGTCTTCGTATTAACCATACCTAGAGGTTCCGTAATATATCGACGGATATAAGAGGTGAAGTCCATGCCGCTGACGCGCTCGACCACAATCTGGGCAAGTGAAAAGCCGTCATTGCAGTACACTGAATAAGCACCCGGATCAGCCTTTAAGGTCTCACCGGCTAGTTGTTCCAGCAGTGTGTCGTAGGCGTGAGTATCTTTATCATTGAATAAAAAGGCGTTAGTATACGAGGAACCCTGTAAACCGGAGGAATGATTCAGCAACATACGCGGTGTAATCTGATTGTAACGTTCATCCTTCATCGTAAACTCGGGGACATACTGGACGACCGGTGTGTCGAGACCGATATTCCCTTGCTCGACCAGTTGCATAACGGCAACCGTGGTAAACATTTTACTGGTTGAGCCGATTCCGTACATCGTGTCTTTCGTGAGCGGCCTCTGTCCCTCCTCATCATTCTTGCCGGCTTGGCCGGATACGGTGATGCGGCCATGATCGATAAGGGCGTATTGCACGCTGTTCGTGTCGTACGTATTTGTGAGGAGAGTTGCTTTCTCCTGTGCAGCTTTCAGGGTGAGTTCCACAGGTGGCTTGTCGTTGCAGGCGGTTAACAGCAGAAGCAGACACAACAATAGCATAGCTACATTTATCCAACGGTTTCTTAGCATTTGAACTTTCCCTTCACGATAATTCTTCATTTATTGAATAAAGGAAAAACTAGTATAGTTTCGATTATCGGAACAGCTATAATCGCGGCGGCTATGATCTTACTGCGCGGATTGGCCATATTGATCGCCCAGCCGAAACCGTGATTGTTAGGAATCATCAACGCCGGATCTTCAGGATTCACGTAAAAGAGGCCGAGCCACTTCCAGTGTCTTTCCTCCAACGATGGAACATCTCTTAGCTGATCCATACCCTTGATCCGTATGTAAAGTATTACGCCGATTAGTGCCACGAAAAGCAATGTGCAGAGCGCCATGCCGGAGAGAAAAAGCAGATTGCCCCTCCAGCCGTACAACGCTATGGCTTGCGCTACTCCATAGAATACAACCATTAGAAGTGAGGCTCCCCAAGCTAAGAGTGAATGGATTTTCTTGAGCTTCAACTGTTTTTGCAGCGAACCTTCCCGGTCTTGGGGATCCAGCGATGTTCTGGCACGGCTGATCAGTAGATTGCAGCAGACGAACACGGTGATATTCAGCGCTTGCACACTGTTCAGCATGAACACGGTCCACACGGATTTGTTGAAGTGGAAATTTCCGAGAATCAACAATTGCGGAATCGTATCCCATCTTGCAATAGCAAAGAAGATGCATAGCGCCATAACGGCAGCATTTGCCGAATACCACCAAGTGCGTAGCACCGGACTATGCATCCGGCTGAGTTTGAGACTTGCAGTGCGCTTCGTTTCCACGTCAACCTGCCAACCTCTGGCAGTCTTCAAGCGTAGCACGGACATCCGGCTGAGCCAAACTGCGAAGGATGAAGCAAACATTAAAAGCAAGATGGATGTTGTCAAAATCAGGAGACCCCGGGCCGGTTGATGGCGCAGCCATAACAAGCAAGCCCACCCGATGACGACCGCAAAACCACTGGTAAGCAAAGCGTAATTCCGGCGAATGGCACGGATGGATGGGTCATTCAGTACCTCTTCCGGCAGAGCAATGCCGAACAGAAAGGTCCTTAATCCGCGATAGGCCTGTAAGCTGAGCATCATAGTAATCATCAAATAACTGCCGAAAATAATAACCATCGGTTCTTGTGTCAATGTTGTTCCCCTCCGCGAATCCTGATTATATCCTGGTACACCGATCTGCTCTCTTGTGCGAATACCTCTTCCGCCATGCCCCGTACCGCAGCTGCAGCAGCAAGAGACCGCAGCTGCCGCCGGAGCTTCTCCGCGAACACCTCTGTCACACCAGGCATCCCGCCCGGCTGAACAATAACGCCCGTCTTCCTGTTCACTTGAAGCAAGCCCTCCTGCTTGAGCAAATTGTAGGCTTTATTGACGGTATGGAGATTGATCCCGAGGTCCTCGGCCAGGCTCCGAATCGACGGAAGCGAATCGCCGGGCTTCAGCTCGCCAGAGGCGATCCCTTCAACGATTTGGTCAACCAGTTGTGTATAGATGGGGGTTTCCGATTGCAGATCAAGCTCTATGAACACGAATAACCCTCCTTCTTTATATGTTATATTACATATATAACAAATATAATAATACTAATCAAGTTAAAGATGAAGATAATTCCATATTTTCTAGTATGGGTCCCTTTCTGGGTAGAAGGGATTGCGTATACACGCCAAAAAACAGCATCCTCTGTAACTGCAGAATGCTGTTCTTCAAGTGTTATATAATAAACTACAGTTCCTTCGTCATAAATCTGCTATTCGGGTCCGGGATATAATCTGCAAACGGCTCACAATACGTGAAGCCGAAATCTTCATACAGCTTGCGGGCGGGGATGAATGAATCCATGGAGCCAGTCTCGAGGCTGATCCGTTTGTATCCGCGTCTTACGGCTACTTCAATAATATGAGCAAGAATAGTTCTGGCTACACCTTTGCGCAAATGCTTCCTAGCGGTCCGCATGGATTTGAGCTCAGCATGCTCTTTGTTTAGTTCCTTGATCGCCCCGCAGCCCAGAAGCTCTTCATCCTCCCAAGCGCACCAGAAGGTAATTTCCGGCTGCTTCAACCCGTCCAGATTAAGGGCATGTATACTCTCTGGCGGAGAGTCCTCTGCCATTCCTTGCAGATGTTCTGCAATTAATCCAATCACTTGTGCCCTGCTCAAATCATCTACAAGAATCTTCACTGCAACCACTCCTAAGTTAATGTTAAGTATGAATTATACCTGTTATCCTACTGTATATCATATTACACCCATGGCAGGTTTTCTGACAAATCTATTATAATAACTGCAAATGAGGATGATTTAAGTACCACTCTACGCATTCTTTTGGCATACCAATGTTGACGATCCTCATTATCGTGCAAACTAGGTGGACACCAAAAAAGCCGCTACATTTAGCGGCTTTGATTGTAGTTTGTTTTTGACAACCTCAGCTATTGTTCCGCGTTCTGGAAATGACTGTTGATTACTCCTTTAATCCTTCTGACTCCCGCAGCAGAAGATTGTTCTTTTGTAATACGGAACGTTCCTAAGTTTGTGGTATCTTCTACATGAGGTCCTCCGCATACTTCCCGGCTCCACACGTTGCCTTCGTTATCCTGGATGGTATACACCTTAACGATATCCGGGTATTTGTCCCAAAAGTTACCCTCCACATTACTTTTTTTCGCTTCAAGCTTAGGCAGCTCTGAAATAGAGGTAACTGCTTTGGAGGCAATCGCATCATTCACATACTTTTCTACCTCAGCTATTTGCTCCGGTGTAAGTTTGTCATCATGGTTGAAGTCAAACCGTAATCGTTCGGAAGTAATATTACTTCCTTGTTGGTGGACATGATCACCTAGCACTTCCCTTAAACCAGCAAGCAACAAATGAGATACCGTGTGCAGCGCGGTTGTTTCTGCGGAATGTTCAGCCAACCCACCTTTAAATTTACCTGCAGAAGCCGTTCTGCTCATTTCAGCATGTTTCTTTGCCGCCTCTGTATAAGACGCCTTGTCCTCCATGCTATATCCACTTTCAGTTAGGAACTCTTCCGTCAACTCCAAGGGAAATCCATAAGTTTCATAAAAATAAAAAGCATCTGCACCCGATACTTTCCCCTTATTCTTCAGATGTTTCTGTATTTCAAATTCTCCCTGCTGTAACGTTCTATAGAAAAGATTCTCTTCCTTATTTACTATTTCGATGACTTTCCTTTTATTGCGGATTAAATCTTCATAAGCTGTAGCTTCATCTATATAAACTTCAGACAACTGCCCCACAAAGCTTCCTTGTATCCCTATTTTTTTACCTGCACGAATTGCCCTTCTTAATAGCCTTCTTGTTATATATCCTGCATCACTATTAGCTGGCTCCGCACCGTCATTAATGAGAAAAGTAGCTGCTCTCACATGATCCAGTATGATTCTAAAGGACTTTAAGTCGTCCGTATAGGATTTACCGCTTAGCTCCATCAATTTGTTCTTGGGGTTATGGAAGAAAGCCGTATTATAAATATCCTTATCACCATTAAGAGCTGTTGCCACCCTTTCTAACCCGCCTCCATAATCCAGATTAGGCTTCTGCATTTTTACAAATCCTGTGTCTCCTTTGGTATAACACATAAATACGTTGTTCCCAATTTCCAGGAATCTGTCGCTTTCAGAAGCAGGATGGTCCAGTGAATCACCGCCCGGTTCAAGATCATAGAACATTTCACTATCAGGCCCACCCGGTTCACCAACCGGCATATGGAGCGGACTTCCGGCCCGGCTCCACCAGTTTTCTTGTTCATCGTATAAGAATATTTTCCCGCCTCTAGATGCCCCGTATTGCCAGGGATCATCTTCAATGATAGGGTCTATCCCGACGGATCTGAATTTTGCTGACCAGAGCTCAATGGCTTCCGTATCTTTAGGTATATTCAGTTCATCACTTCCTGCGAAAGCACTGATATACAGCCTGCCCGGATCCATTCCTAATTCAATGATCTGCCAATGCCAAATAGCGTCGATTTGCTTCTGTCTATAGTTATGTTCGTTGGCTTTGAACTCCCACCGGCCTATCATTTCGAAAAATGTCAGATGCGACGTATCCCCTACTTCCTCAATATCCACTGTCCTTAAGCACTTCTGAATATTAGCAATCTCATTACCTGTCGGATGCTTTTCTCCCAATAAATAGGGAACCATAGGTTGCATGCCACTTCCTGTAAACAACGTTGAGGGATCATTTTCTGGTAACAAGCTGGCAGAAGGCACTTGGCTAGCCCCAATTCCTTTCATAAAATCTACATACGATTGTCTCAACTCATCTGGTGTCATTCTAATACCTCCATCCAATATTATTTATGCTTAAAACAAAAAAGCCCTAAGCTGACATGTTTCTTGTCAACTTAGGGCGAACGATTATGTCCGTGTTACCACCTAACTTCAGATTGCTCTGCGCTCTATCAGTACGGGATTTCTCCGATACTGTTTCCTGAATAACGGTGGAACTCCGTTGAAGCCTACTAAGATTCCTCTGTTCGGTCCACAGCTCCGAGACTGCTTCACTATTAGATCAATGAAGATTCGCACCAACCATCTTCTCTCTGTGAGATCCTTAATAGTTACTATTTCTCATCATAGCCTTTTCGTTTTAAGTTAAAGCAATGCTAGCACAATCCGCTTGCTTCGTCAATTAATGAGTTACCTGGAGCCGGCGTTTACCATCTGCTTAGCCTGCATACGACTGGCCTGTAACAAAGCATCACTGAGCTTCGCATCACTAACTGCCCGTGCCAGTGCAACGGTACCCACCATACTGCTTACCAATGCATAACCATTAGAGGGATCGATCTCAGCCATATTTATAATAAACGCGATGAAACGTTGCAGCTCTTGTGTGTATGCTTGCCTGATATCTGCCGATAGCTGGGAGATCTCCCCCGATAAAGCAGGTAAGATACAACCGGCTTCCGTCTGATCCCGATGCAGGGGGCTTAAGTAAAAATCAATGACGGCCTCAATCGGCGTCTGATTTTCGTTTTTGTTATGGTCTGCAATTCTCTGCAGCATTTCAATGGTGTCACTAATGGCGAAATGACAGGTCTCCATCACAAGCTGATCTTTATTTTCAAAATGGGAGTAAAATCCTCCGTGCGTCAGTCCAGCACCTTTCATAATATGTGGAAGACTGATATTCCGCACGCCGTGGGTGCGAAATGCTTTGGCTGCGCTGGCAATGATATGGTTCCGAACTTTGAGCTTGTGCCCTTTTGGATAAGGCATCCTGCTCCCTCCCCTTTGTATAAGTCTGTATCTATTGAATGTCTTTTGAAATATTATAGTTATCATATTATTTAATGTCAATTGGTAATGGAGTGTTGACTCTTCTAAAATATGATGACTATAATATATTATGATTAACATATTATAACTTGGAGGTACCCATCATGAACTCATTAGAAGCTGTAGATACCCTGGTTATTGGATCGGGGCCTGGCGGTTATGTGGCTGCATTACGTTCGTCACAACTGGGCATGACAACAGTCCTTGTGGAACGCCACCAGATCGGAGGGGTATGTACGCATGTAGGCTGTATTCCGTCCAAAGCGCTGATTGCTGAAGCGGAGCGTATTCATTTGCGTAGACACTGGTATGCTGTTGACGAAGCTTCTTCTTTTCAGGAGGCTCAGTTGTTTAAGCAAGCTGTGGTGGATAAGCAGTCTGGAGGGGTTCGGTTTTTGCTTAAATCGGCAGGTGTGACTCTTATTGAAGGAGAAGCCAGCTTGATAGATGCGAATACCGTTGAAATTCATCACAATGAACAGATTGAGCGCCGAATGGGCTTTAAGCATCTCATCCTGGCAACCGGTTCCCGTCCGATTGAAATCAGCGCGCTTCCTTTCGGCGGACGGATTCTTTCATCCACGGAGGCGCTATCGCTGGCCGACATTCCTAAGAGCCTCGTTGTAGTTGGCGGCGGTTATATTGGTGTGGAACTGGGGCAGATGTTTGCGAGATTTGGAACCACAGTTACGATACTCGAGGGGGGTGAACAGATTTTACCCGGATTTGAAGCAGAGCTTATTGCACCTGTCGTTCGTCAACTGAAGAAGGACGGGATAACAATCCTAACGGAAGCTAAGGTTACAGGAGCAGCCCCATATACGAGTCACATTGATCTACAATATATGCGTCAGGATCAACACCATGTTGTTCAAGCTGAATATGCATTAATTACGGTTGGCAGGAAACCGAATACAGATGGAACCTTGGGTCTTGAAAAGATTGGTTTGTCCCCTACTCCGCAAGGCTTGATCGAGATTGACAAGCAGTGCAGAACATCCATTCCGAATATCTATTCCATTGGAGATATTGTTCAAGGCCCTGCCTTGGCCCATAAAGCTTCATATGAAGCAAAAATTGCAGCAGAAGCGATTGCGGGTAAACCCTCTGTCATCGACTACAAAGCTCTTCCGCTGGTTGTGTTTTCTCACCCGGAGATTACGAGCGTTGGTCTTAGCGAAACGGATTGTAAACACAAATCCATTCCTGTTATCGTTGGAAAATCTATTTTCTCTATTAACGGCCGTGCGCTGGCTCTGAAGGAAACCGAAGGATTTGTCAAAATTGTTGCTCATGCTGCGTCTGGACTTGTATTAGGTGCACAGATTGTAGGCGCTGAAGCATCTACGCTTATATCGGAGCTTTCCCTTGCGATTGAGATGGGAGCAACCGTAGAAGATATAGCCATGACCATCCACCCGCATCCAACGTTAGGTGAAATTGTCATGGAGGCCGCTGAACAGGCCCAACGGAGGCTATAACAAACGAAACTGATTTCAAAAGAAACTAAACGTTCATTCTCCGGTATGTTGGCGAACAAAACGCAGCCGGACCTTTAGCCGGCTGCGTACAGCATCTTCAGCTTCGTGCCACGCACCATCAATAGAGCTCGCTGCTGGACTGGTCATCGAGCTGACTTCAAACTGGCTTCCTCTCGCGTGATATCATCTTCCCAAGAACGGTAGTAGTCAATTTTACCCCGCAGAATATCCAAAGTCTGCTGAATCGTTTGAACCTGCTCGATTAATTTCCGCTCATGCTCTTCTAGAAGTTTCCTGCGCTTGGGAATGCCATCATTGCCAAGCCGCATCATATCAGCGAACTGTTGCATAAGAGCGATCGGCATTCCTGTAGTCTTAAGTTTTGCGAGTAATATAATCCATTCTGAATCATGCTCCCGATATATCCGATGACCATTCCCGGCACGGGGGATGGGGTCCATCAGACCGATCCTTTCGTAATAACGGAGGGTATGTACGCTTAACCCCGTCATTTCAGCTGCCTGCTGAATGGTCAGTTCTCTACCGGTCATAACGAATACGCTCCTTTCAACATCAGTTCAATTGATCAAGCTGTTCTGAGCTAATATGGAGCTTAAGTGCCCCTAAATTCTCTTCCAATTGCGTTAGACCGCTTGCAGCAACAATTGGAAGAGCTCGCGGGTGATTGTGCAGCATCCAAGCAAGGATAAGCTGATTCGGAGTCGCTCCCAGCTCTCCAGCAACCTTCCTTAGAGTATGCAATCGGATCGTCTGATCCTCTCTCTGATATGCATCGGGTAAGACAGCTTCCTTTTTGTTGTATACGCCTCCAAGGAGGGGGGAATAAGCCAAGAGCGTAAAATCATCGTGTTGACTGCAGTAAGCAAGTAAATCCTCATCCGCACTGACCTGCACTCCGAAATCCGCTTCCGCTCTAGGCTGCAAATACGTATATCGCTGCTGGATGCAGCAATAGGACGCCCATCCTTTTGACTTACTGATTGCCTTGGCTTCAAGGAGCCTGGACAGCCGGTAATTACTGCAGCCTATAGCTCTTACTTTGCCGGCTTTGACCAAGGAATCAAAGGTCTCCAAGGTTTCCTCGAGTTCAGTTTCGTTATCGTCAACATGAGCATAGTACAAATCTACATAATCTGTTCCTAGCCTCAGCAAACTTTCGTCGATTTCCTTTTCAATCGCTTGGCGGCCTAAGCCTTCCATTTTTTCGCTTTTCGGCACTACCGGTTTCGCTCCCACTTTGGTGGCCAAAATGATCTGATGTCTGTTTTTTCTTTCTTTCATCCATTCGCCAAGCAAAGACTCGCTTTCTCCGCCAACACAGCCTTCGTTCCATATCGCATAATTATTGGCTGTATCCAGAAAGTTTCCACCTGCCTCAAAAAAATGATCCAGCAACTGGAATGAGTTTTTTTTGTCGGTTCGCGATCCAAAATTCAGACAGCCTAAAGAATAAGCACTTACCAGCAATCCGGTATTCCCCAACGGAAAATGCTTCACACGATTTCCTCCCTTTAACAAACTGAATGAACTTTCGCTTGCTTGCATCGTACGTGACCAGTATAAGAGTTTAAGTGCACTCTAAGTCAATACTCCAAAACTCCATAACTCCATAATTGTGATTCTGATCATAGTTGATATCCAAAAACCTGAATATACTGAAAACATTATAATTACATTCATAACAAAAATATCCAATTTGAGGATCTGTGAACAAGGATGTAGTTGTAAATTTCACGAAAGGGGTCTTGCCGTCTCCACACTCTCCCTCCGTACATTAAGGTTGTTAGCCGCCCTAGTCTTTGCACCCCAGATCGCAGCTTGAGAAAGTGCACAGGCACAACTTTAAACCAACCAATTTGATCGGAGGAGTACTAATTATGAAAAAGACTGTAGCTTCACTTCTTGCAGGTGTTGTAGCACTTGGGTCCTTTGCCTCGGTGGGCAGTGCCGCTGAAAACAATGAGCGTAATAATCCTGTAGAGCTCTTCTCAGGCTCTTCCCCTATTTCGATTACGGACCAAGTCTGGAAAACCCCTGCAGACTCCGCTTCTGAGGACAAAGTATGGGGATATCTTGAAAGTGTTAAAGGGAACCTGCATCTTTCGGCTAAGGAGGATATTCGGGGGAAATTTAAAATTACAGAGCAAGAAGCAAACAGCAAGACCGGCAGCCAGCATTACCGGTTAAGCCAGTATATCTCAGGGATACCGGTATATGGAGCCGATCAGACCCTGCATATCGACAAAGCCGGCAATGTTACCTCTCTGCTGGGAAGTGTAGTTGAGGATGTATACCAGACCATTCCGCAGCCGCTGATTCAACTCCAAACCATATCCGGAGCAGATGCCATTCTGGCAGCCGGTCAGGATGCCACGCTGGAACATGGACCACTTGGTGAGCCCCAAGTTACTCCTACAGCGGATTTGTACTATTTTATCGTTGATGGAGAACCTCAATTAGTCTATAAAACAGAAGTGAACGTTCTGGAACCCGAGCCTTTGCGGATACGGTACTTCATTTCTGCGGAGAATGGCAGCGTACTGTTCAAATATAACATCTTAGAGAACCTGACGGGTACGGGCACTGGAGTTTTTGGAGATACCAAAACGTTCGAGACACGCCTCTCGGGTTCAACCTACCAGCTCTATGACAGCACCCGCGGCAAGGGCATTGTGACCTATACCGCCAAGAACAAGACCTCTCTTCCGGGGACGCTCTTAACCAGCACTAACAATGTCTGGACAGACAAAGCCGCGGTTGATGCCCACACTTATGCTGAGAGAACCTATGATTATTATCTCCAGCATTTCGGCCGCAACAGCCTGGACAATAAAGGACTGCAGATTCGTTCGACCGTTCATTACTATACTTCTTATAACAACGCATTTTGGAATGGTGCACAGATTGTTTTTGGTGATGGAGATGGGTCTACCTTTACACTGCTGTCCGGTGATTTGGACGTGATAGGCCACGAGTTAACGCATGGTGTGACGGAGAAAACATCCAATCTTGAATACTACGGAGAACCTGGGGCACTCAATGAGTCCTTCTCCGACATCATCGGAAATTCAATTGAAGGTGCGAACTGGCTGATCGGTGATAAAATATATACACCGGGCGTTGCGGGTGACGCGCTCCGCTCACTGGCTAATCCGCCATTGTACGGCCAGCCTGACAAATACAGCGACCGTTATACCGGTACCAGTGACGAAGGCGGTGTGCATACGAATAGCGGCATTAATAACAAAGCTTTCTATCTCGCTGCTCAAGGCGGTACGTTTAACGGTGTAACGGTCACCGGTATTGGCCGTGAGGATGCCGTTCAAATCTATTACAATGCACTTGTATATTACCTTACCACCTCATCCAACTTCTCTGCAGCACGTACAGCAATCATTCAATCGGCTACTGAATTGTTTGGTGCAGGATCGGCTCAAGTAACAGCTGTAACCAAAGCTTACAATGCGGTAGGCGTCTACTAAGAAAAGACTAACAGGCCAATGATCCTCAAGATCATTGGCCTGTGTAATGTAAATCAGCATTATAATGAAGTATTGATTGTTGCATTTACTATTTTCAGGAGACTTTCCTTGATTCCATGTGTAACTTCGTTACCATGGTACGTAATCACCTTTTTAATATCCAGCTCTAGCAGTTTGGCAATCGACTTCAACGCAGTAGGATGATCCAACGTGTAATAATCGTTAAAGGACAGGAGCTTACCATCTTTTGCATTTAATGCATCGCCGGCAATTAGCGTTTGAGTTGGAATATGATATAGCGACATATGATCTGGCGTGTGTCCAGGTGTAAAGACGACTTGAATACCGCCGGCCAGCGGCAGAATGTCTCTATCCTTAAGTGCCGTATGAACGTGCACAGACGGTGCAAAAGTTGTACCTCTGATAAGCGGAATGGCTCCCGTCAAATAGGGTACAGCCTCTTCGTGTGCGAGCACCTTCACCTCTTCCACACTTGCCTGAATGAGTTCCGGCAGACTGCCAATGTGATCGCTGTCTTGATGCGTAATGATGATATGCGTCAGCTGATCTATTCCAAAACCTTCTGCTTCAAGTAACCTACGGATCTTATCCAATTGCCCGGGAATGCCAGTATCCACAAGTACAAGATTCTGTTCATCCCACAACAATGTTGGATACACGATAAAAGATCCCATTTGCATCTCTATCGCTTTAATTCCGGTATTCGGCCGAGACATGGACATTCCTTCATCATCCTTTCCTATAAGTAGGTATATTATATTACTTATAGAAAGCCGCAAGTCAACACTTTTTCCACTCTCTATTCGGGCAGTCCCTGAAAAGAATTCCCGCGAGTCAGGCTCTGACTCTGATCGGCCCAGCGGATCTGAACCGAACGGGAAGTGAAGATGTCGGGCCCGTCCGATACTTGAAAATGCAAATTGAGCTTTTATAATTCAGAATGGAGAGCCTTGCGCAGATACGTTCCCGTTATAGAATGCTTAGCCGCAGCAAGCTGGGCAGGTGTGCCCTCGAATACGATTTGGCCGCCCCGGTGTCCGCCCTCGGGACCCATGTCAATAATCCAGTCTGCACTCTTGATCACATCCAGATTATGTTCGATGACTACCACGGAGTTGCCCCCGTCGACCAGGCGGTTCATGATGTCCAGCAGACCAGAGATATCGGACATATGCAGTCCGGTTGTCGGCTCATCCATAACATATAGGCTGCCCTCCTTGTGAAGCTCTTCAGCCAGTTTGATGCGTTGGCACTCACCGCCCGACAAAGTGCTCAAAGGCTGGCCCAGCGTTACGTACCCAAGTCCCACATCCTCCAGTGTCTGCAGCTTTCGGAGCAGCTCCTTCTTGCTGAAGAAGTCCGAAGCCTCCCGTACCGTCATAGCAAGGATGTCGCTGATGGATTGTCCATTCAGCTTGTATGCCAGGACTTCATCGCTGAAGCGTCTGCCCGCACACACTTCACAAGTCGTCCGTATCGGCTCGAGAAACGCCAGATCTGTGTAAATCATGCCTAGACCCTGACAGTTGGCACAGGCTCCCTTGGAATTGAAGCTGAACAGAGAAGCGCTTACCTTGTTGGCGGCTGCGAACAGCCGGCGGATGTCGTCCATTATTCCCGTGTAGGTAGCCGGATTAGAGCGGATGGATGTGCCCGCAGCCGACTGATCAATGACGATGGCTTCCGGATGTGAGGACAGGAAGGCTCCGTTAATCAGCGTACTTTTACCTGAGCCGGCAACTCCCGTTACCACAGTCAGTACTCCAACAGGGATATCAACGGTCACCTCCTTCAGATTGTGCAGACTGGTGCAGGCTACGCTCATTTGTCCCCTTGGCACTCTGACAGATGTCTTCAGAGGCAGACTTTGCTTCAAGTACCGTCCTGTTAACGTATCCGCACGAAGTAAGCCTGCAAAGTCGCCATTATAGACGATGGTACCGCCACGGGTACCTGCATGAGGTCCTACATCAATAATATAATCGGCGATTTCCATCACTTCGCGGTCATGTTCAACCACAAGTACCGTATTCCCTTTGTCCCTGAGCTGGCGCAGCATACCGTTCAGACGATGAACATCCCGCGGATGCAGCCCGACACTTGGTTCGTCAAAAATATAGATCATATCGGTAAGACTGCTGCTTAGATGACGGACCATCTTAATGCGTTGCGACTCCCCTCCCGATAAGGTTGAGGTCTGCCGGTCCAGACTGAGATACTCCAGGCCAATCGAGACCAGATGATTCAACCGGGTCAGAATTCCCTCTTTCATAGGCCCGGCAACGGGGTCCTGAATGGCTTCGATGATACGAATAAGCCCGCCAATCTCCATAGCCGCACACTCTGCGATGTTGTATCCGTTAATCCGGCAGCCTAAGGCTTCTTGATTAAGCCGGCTTCCCTTACACAGGCTGCATTCACTGTAAGACAAGAACCGGTCAATGGATTCGCGTTTGGCTTCGGACAGCTCGCTGCTGTCACGCTTCAGATACAGGCGTGTGAGCTTGGGCAGCAGGCCTTCGTAATCCGATTCGATCGCTCCGCCCTTGGTGTTGTACATGATATTGCTCTCTTTGCCATGCAGCAGGACATCCTTCTCTTCCTGAGTGTAGTCAACGAGTTGCTTATCATTGTTGAACAGTCCGGAATGGGCATATGAATTCCATAACCAGCCCCCCACTTTGAAAGCGGGGAACAGGATCGCGCCATCATTCAGCGACCTGGACCTGTCAAGCAGCTTCTCTACATCGAACTGCACTACTTGTCCCACTCCAGAGCACTCAGGGCACATACCGGCCGGGTCGTTAAAGGAGAATACATGCGAATTACCAATGAACGGTTGGCCAATTCTGGAGAACAGCAGCCGGAGCATCGCATTGATATCCGTGATCGTTCCAACTGTTGAACGGGAGTTGCCGCCGAGTCTTTTCTGATCGATGACAACGGCCGTAGACAAGTTCTCGATGAGATCGGCGTCTGGCTGACTATACCGGGGCAGCCGGTTGCGGATGTACGTGGAGAACGTCTCATTAAGCTGCCGCTGAGCTTCGACACTGATGGTGTCGAAGACCAGCGAAGATTTGCCCGAACCCGAGACGCCGGTGAAGATCGTGATTTTCCGTTTCGGAATGCGAACATTTACGTTTTTCAGGTTATTCTCTCTTGCGCCTTTAATGACGATATCATTAGCGTGCACCAAGCTCACCGTCCCAATGGTATATAAGCTGAACAAGTCCGGAGGAGCAGCTTCGGGTATGAGCCAATTTCAAATTCAACCGTTCTTTGATATCCGCAAACAGCGGTTTTCCTTCTCCGAGAACCACAGGGTGAACGGATAATCTGAATTCATCCACAAGTCCCAATTGAATAAACGTTGTAATCAGGCTTGCTCCACCATATAACCAGATGTCTTTACCGGATCTCTGCTTTATTTTGTTTACTTCGTCAAGAATATGGTCGTTTATAAAAATAGCTTCATGACCCGTCCCCTGCTGCGACCTGGAAAACACATATTTCTCTTTGCTATGGACTAGTGCCCAAATTTCTTTGTCATCATCCGAATCTTCATCCTTCGGAATGTATTGTCCCCATTGGTCATAGCTTTTTCTTCCATAGAATATGGTATCCACTTGATTCATAAATTGTGTGAACTCCAGCTCAGGGTCCATAGTGCACCAGTCCACTTCCCCATTTTTCCCTTCAATGAAACCATCCAAAGTAACTGCCAAATCTAAAATGATTCTTCTGCTCATGATTTATTGCTCCTTTCGTTGATTTACTATCATTATAAAGCGTTAATATGTCACCTTACGTCATATTTAAAACGCCTGATCTCCTTCTTTTAGATGAACTTTGATGTGATATAATCAGGACAAACATTTGAAAATTTATGACAAAGAGGTGTATTGCTAATGGCATTAACGTCCGCATTCACGAGCCTCAACCTGCCTGTTAAAAATGTAGCCCAGTCGAAAGCGTTCTTCACCGGACTTGGATTTGAGCTCAACCCGCAATATCCGGATAACGAGACTTCGGTAGCCCTCTTGATCGGTGACAACCTGCAGGTCATGCTGATCGATCAAGCCTTCTTTCTTACACTCACGGAGAAGGAAGCCGTCGATACGGGCAAGTATGCACAGTTGACGATTGCTTTGGAATTCGAGAGCCGGGACAAGGTTGATGAAATCGTGAACACCGCACTCTCCTTAGGCGGGAAATTGCACGCGGAACCTGAAGATCATGGATTCATGTATCATTGGGGCTTCGTGGATTTGGACGGCCATCTGTGGGCGATTAACTATATGAACATGGATGCGGAACAGGGCTGAGACTAACGAAGAGTACACTCGTACTATGGCTGCAAAAAAAGACGCCGGGCATCTTCCCCAGCGTCTTTTTTGAAAATATAAGAATGTATATGTTTCACGCTACACATTATCCTTCTATTTCTCGCCGAAACGGTACCGTCCTTTACAAGGACGGCAATGCCGTTTCCACTTGTGATTAGTTTTTTTCAGTATAGGCTTTAAAGTTGTCCATGATCGCCTGCCAGCCTGCTTGCTGGAGCTCAACGGGATTAGCATTTTCCGCATCGAATGTTTGAATAATCTTCGTCTCATTCCCTTGATCCACGAACGTAATCTCCACTCTTCTTCCGTCTTCTACGGAATAGCTGATCATCTCATGCTGATTCACGACATCGTATACGCCGCCAAAATCAAAGCCCATGCTGCCATCCTTCGCTTCCATCCGTGTCAGAAAGGTACCGCCAGGCCGCAGATTGTTCTCGGCTCTCGGTGCATGCCAGTCCTCGGACGCCTGATTCCACTTCGTGATGTGCTCCGGCTCGGTCCAGTAGCGCCATACCTTCTCGATAGGGGCTTGTACCACGGTTTGTACGGTTACTTTCGTTGGTTGATTCTCTTCCATTTAATAGACACCTCTTTCATGATCTTCGTCGCTTGGTTACTTAACATTGTCTCCCATCTGTTTGTGCATTATCCCCTGGAGTATCACTTCAATGGCCCAGAAGAACCTCTCCTTGGAGGCGGTATCCCCCGAGAATAAATCGGTCTTCAGACTGTTGATCAACGGAAAACGCACCGGATCTGCTTCGTTATAATAACTCTGGGCAGTTGCCATCAGCTCGCTTGCTCTCTTAGCCTTCTCCAAAGCAATGGAAGAAACGTACAGGAGCAATAGGTCCGTCCCCCAAGCAGCGGCCGTAGAGGTGATTCCGCCCTTTTGCAGGACGGTAAGTAAATACTCATTCAGACGAAAAGCATTATTCCCGATAGGAATCGTCTGTAGAGACAGCTCCGCTAATCCGGGTTGCTCGATAAGCAGCTCGCCATAAGCATGCAGCGCTTGAAATAACTGCTCCTTCCAATTATCGTCCGTATGCTCCGGCAGGTTCAACTCACCGAGACCAAGGTCAAGCACATAAGAGCTCAATTCCTGCAGATTTTTAACGTAAACATACAGGGAGGAAGGTCCAGTATCCAGTTGCTTGGCTACCTTCCTCATGCTCATGCCGGAGGTCCCTTCCTGCTTCAGCAGCTCATATGCGGTCTTGACAATGATTTCATGACTAAGGGGGTCTTTGGCTGGCCGGTTACGGCGGCTCACAATTTCACGTTTAGGTTTCATCATACTTTTCTTATAACATGCCGGAAGCCAATAGTAAATACACCCGCGGAAGATAACATCAGCCTTGCTGCTCATGCAGGTCTTGATAAGATTGCATGAGTGCTGCAAACTTTGGAGCCGCATTCTCCGAGAAGCTCAGGATGAGATTTTCGTTAGACACATGTGCTTTCTCTGAGGCATACTGGAACATTTTCTCCTCATATTCTTCAATGGCTTCAGGTATCTGCTTGTTCCTTACTATGGCAAGGGCCAGCTCCAGCGCATCCAGCATGGCAAGATTCACGCCTTCTCCGGCGAAAGGAGACATGACATGTGCAGCATCTCCAATCAACGTGACACCAGCGCTGCGTTCCCAGCGAAACCCGACGGGCAGCATGTAGATCCGTCTGGGCACAACTGCATCTTCCGCATACCGGATATAATTCTTGAGCGGTTCACTCCAATCGTGGAACAGCTCAAGCAGCTTTGCCTTTATCTCCTGCGGGTTATCGTTCCGGATTTCGTCTAACCAGTCCCACTCTACCTTGAAGCTCGCATATACTTTGATCCGTCCATTGCCATTCAACTGGCCCAGAATCCCTTTGTGATCATCCAGCGCGAACATTTTGCCACGTGCATTGAATGCTGCCAGATCAGGGTGATCGGCGGCAATCACGTTGAGCTCCAGCATAGTCAGACCTGAATATTCCACATCGGTATCCGTAAGCAGAGGACGAACCCGGGAAAAGGCACCGTCCGCACCAATTACAAGATCAGCCACAGCGGTATGTCCATTCTCAAAATGAAGCTCCGTCTTCCCCTCGCCTAGAGACACAGCCTTCTCCAGTTTATAGCCATACTGTATGGTAGACGGATCTAACTTATTTAAAAGCAAGTCACAAAGCACACCACGGTCAATCTCCGGGCGTCTCTGCCCTTCCGAGCTCTCTTCGTCGGCCACTTCATCCAGGTATATAGTCCCCGTTTTATCCATAAGCCGGAAGTCTTCGCCCTCAAACCGTGCTGCCTGCAGAAAAGCGTCATATAATCCCGCCTCCTTCAAAGCGAGCTGCCCGGATTCTTCATGGATATCTAAGGAGCCTCCGCGTTCGTGGCTTAGATCCTCATGCTCACGTTCGTAAATCGTCGAGGAAATACCATGCTGCTGCAGAATCAGGGCAAGCGTTAGCCCCCCTGGTCCCCCTCCAATAATTGCGATCCGGCGTTGTCCGGTAGAATTAACAGTTGTCATGTGTAGACATCTCCTTTGGGTTGAATGTTTTTTTCTCAAGAACCATGCTTCTTGCCTGCAAAAAACAAAGATAAAACCAATGCACTAACTGCAAAACTTAAAGTAATCCAGAATGTGGAGCCAAAGGCATGACCTAATTGATCGACTGAATGCTGTGCGGGAAGTCCTCTGATTTGGTTGGCCAGAAAAGCCATCGTGATGGTAACGCCGAAGGAGGACATGATCTGCTGGGCTGAAGTGGTTATGGGCGTAACACGGCTTATTAATTCCTTGGGAGCTGATCTGAGGACATGGGTATTGATCTGCATCATTGTTAATCCTTGCCCTAGCCCTGCAAAAGCAAAGCTACAAATGATGTATAACGTATTGGTATGGGCATCTATCTGTGTCAGAGCAAGTAAGGACCCGCAAAGTGACAGAATACCCATGATGGCCACCGGGCGAACACCGAAACGGTCAAACAACCTGCCGCCTAAGTTAATCCCGACCGTAGATAACAGGGCTTGCGGGATCACATATAATCCAGCCTCAAGAGGAGTTAGCCCTCTCACTTGCTGTAGATACAGCGGGAATAACAGAATACTTCCAAATAAAGCGATCTGATTCAGCCAGGCGACAGAGATGCCATGCACAAAGGTAGGCGAACGGAATACTCTTAGCTCCAGCAGCGGGTGCTTTTGCCGCAGCTCATTCCAGATAAAGACGGCCAGTATGACCAGGCCCCAGACCAGAGGAGCTAACGTCCATAAATTGGACCACCCCTTCTCTCCTGCCTGATGAACGGCAAACACAATGGAAGTAAAGGCAACCGGAGCCAAAAGCGCACCGAGCACATCCAGCTTGTTGTTAGCTTTTGCATCCGATGCAGGTAAGTACCTCCAGGCCATGAATAAAGCCAAGATGCCAACCGGCACGTTGATGAAAAAGATCCAGTGCCAATTGATGTACTCGATCAGCCAGCCCGACAATAAGGGGCCTAGAATGGGGGCCAGCAGCATCGGGATACCGAGGATGCCCATGACAGATCCTCTTTTGTCAGGTGGAGCGACCATGAATACAGTGGCAATTCCGATGGGAGCCACCATACCTCCGCCCAAACCTTGAATGATGCGGAAAACGATAAGCTGACTAGGGGTGGTTGCCATTGCACACAGCACAGAAGCGAGAACAAATAACACAATGCTAATCATAAACATCCGTTTGGGCGAGAAACGGTCAGAGAACCAGCCGGCTAACGGAATGACTGCTGATAAAGACAAAGTATACGCCGTGATGACCCACTGAATCGTGCTGAGATTGGTATCGAAGGCATTCACTAATTTCGGTACCGCCACATTCATGATGGTGCTGTCTAAGATCACTAAGAACATCCCTGAAGCGACCGCGAGAAGTATGGGCAATATCTGCTTTAAGGAAAAGGCTGCTTGCACATTGTGGCTACTATTTGTATCTGACATACACGCTCTCCTCCTTTCCTACATAAGCGTATGAATTAGTTAAGCTGATACATTTATAACATAACGAACACCGTTCGTCAAGAACGATGTTCGTTATTGGTTATGCGTTTTTCTTAAAATAAAAGGAGTATCCCATAAGCCATGAAATGGCTGGGACACCCCTTCTATTCATTAATTATTTGATGTATTTTCTTATATAATTGTCTAAAAGAAGCTCCGCTTTATCCAATTGCTTGACTCCTTCTCCAACCTTATTGTAACCTGCTTCGAATTTGGGATAATTAATTTTGGTTGTCTTCAGACTGTCTCGCATTATAGTCATCCCCTCTAACTGGAGTTTTGCCCCTGCTAGATAATGGTTATGTATTTCTTTTAACTCTGCATTATTCACTTTTACGTACTTCAATCCGGATACAAACTTAGTATAGTTGGGCACTACAGTATTGCTTAAAGACAGGAAAAATGTTTTTCTTGTTGAGTCTTTTATTCGTAAGTCAATTAGTTGATTATATGTAGTTATAGCTTTTTCTTCATAGTTTTCTAGCAGTTCTAATTGCTTGCTATACTCTTCTACATCCTTAATCATGATTTCTTCATGAGTAGGTTCCTTTATGACTACTGGATTTGTTGGTTCAGGGGTTGGTGTAGGAGTTGGTTCAGGTATAACTGTATAATCATCGACCACTTGAACATTGAACACATAAGGCTCGAACTTTTCTCCAATATTGACAGTTAAGGTGGCTGTCCCTTTATTTAAGGCATGAAGTTCAGAAACCCATTGCGTTTTCCGTACAACCTTTACAATATTCTCATCTGAGGAAATTGGAGTAAAATCATAGTCCGCCACGTCTCCATCCGTCCAGTCCGTGATGGCAATTTGGAATGACTTCAACTCCCCAATTTTAATTTCAGTAGGTTTGGTCACTTTGACGATATCGGTGATGTTTCGTGCTGCCGCACTTATATTTCCAGCCCCAGATACGACCGATAATATAAGTGCTAACATTAGCGCATAAATCAAATTCTTTTGCTTCATAGATACTTTCTCCCCGCTTGTTTACACATAGTAAAGGCCTCTACCAATCTTGCTAGCATATTTCCATAAATAGGTTGCATGTAGCAAAAACAGAAAAGTTCTTTCCAAGCTTTATTATACAGCTTTCCTCTGCTTTGGAAATCCCATCCTTATGACTTTTTTGTTTTACCCTCCGCCCCGCAGTAGTCATTCAGTTACTGTAGGCGCTGGAACGATAGCAACTGCATTTTATACAATGAAATGCTGTAAAAAAAACTTCGAAATAGATTCTATTGTATTCGATACAATTGAATGTTTAAAAAAGGCCGTACGGAGATTCGGCGGCACATCCGACGATTTAGTTGTACAAATTGCAATTAAGCAAAATTCCTATAACAACCTGAACAATAACAAACAGCCCCCTTCATATTTCTATTCTCAGAATAGTATAAAGAAGGGGGTTCTGCTCCCGAAATCATTTGTAATTATAACAAAATCGTATATTATTCCACGCTATGCTTAATTGAAATGGTCTCGTCTTAAAGGTCTTCCGGCTTTATAAATTTCACCTCTGGATAGCTGGCGTTTGGACCCTTAAGCAATTGTACGTCTTCTCCTTTTAATTCCTTATTAAAGAAATCGAGGACATATTGATTTACGAGGTCTGATCCTCTTTTACCATTGATATCTCCGGTGATTCCAGTCAGTTTGATCAGCTCAGAATAGAACTGAAGATCCGTGAAATTGAAGTGTTGGGTACCCTCAATATAAATCGCAGGCACTCCCTGATTGATCGCATTTTTAATAATGTGCAGCTCTTCTTCAAGCTGTTTCGTGACTTCGTTATCCGGATTGGGACCCTTCTTGAAATCGGTCAACCAGTCTTTAAAAGCTCCGGATCTTATGAACATAAACGGCTTGTTTAGATCCGCTCTATTGTCCACTTCGATCAGTGACCCGTCCATATTGACCCCGGCTTTAATTCTAGGATCTAAATAAGTTGTGTCAAACGCTGTTGCCCCCCCGAAGGAATGCCCCATTACGCCCAGATGATCTAGATCCATTTTTCCTTTAAATTGACTTTCGATTGCACCTGAATTCAGCCTTTCCATTACGTCGATTACAAACTCCACATCTTTAGTCCATATCTTACCGATTCTTTTGCGATCTTCTACGGTAGTCATCTTAGTGGTATAGTCCGTTACACGGCCATCCGGAAAAATAGTAGCAAAGGTGCTATACGTATGGTCGATGGTAACCACGATATATCCGTGACTGGCGAGATTCTCGGCCTGTGATGCATGGAGAACCCGGCTGGTTCCCATACCGTGAGATAGCAGTACCACCGGATAAGGACTTGTAGAAGGCAATAGTTCTACATTTTCATAAGAGTTGGTTTTGCTATACTTCCAGTAATCGAATACAAAGTCCGGAAGGCTTAATGAATTGGAATAGGTCTGGATATACTTTTTGAACATTTCTTTATCTTTTGGAAACAGAGCTTCCCTCTTCTTGTTGCTGCTATTTTCAGTAGGGTACCACATTTGAACCATCAGTTCCCGCTTATCGCTTGGATCTGCAGTTAAGACTTCATCTCTGTTCTGATCCGTAAAATGAAAGGCTTGAGTACCCACCTTCTCCGGTCCATTAAGCTTCGGCAAATGAAAGACTGGCAAGTATACTGACAAGGCGGTAGATATAACAAGCAGAATGACGATGATGGAAGATGAACTATATTTCAACAGCTTCCCTGCTTTTATATTCCCTATATTTCCTATCTTACCTAAATGCCTGAGTATAACGATGAGGATGAGCAGCGCTGTCATGATATATACCACAAGCAACTGCCATCTGTATCCTTCGAACAATAATTGAACTGCCAATATAACGCTGCTTCCGATCCCCAAAACCAGTCCTGTTGTCTTTGCACCTCTTCTGATAAACAATAGATCTGCGAGTAGCGCGAAACAGGCTAGAACTAAAAGCACCTCAAATAATCTCATTTTACTCCCTCTCTTTCTACTACTACTTCTTCTGGTAGAATGTAAGCTTAAGCAATGAAAGTGTACTCTCCGTGACGACAACATGAACTGAATATGAACGGACAAAAGAAATGAAATCCAAAGCTAAAAACCCTCAGGACGCTAGAATCGCGGTCCTGAGGGTTCAACCATTGTAGATTATTTCAGGCTAAATAAGCTGCTTGAGTACCGTGAAACAAGCGGAATTGCAATAATGAAATACACTACAGCTAATAAGGTGACGGCAACAGCTAAGCTCCAGGGTTCCGGGCGCAGCAAGAATGCAGCAAGGAAACCAATCGAACCCAAGCTGTTCAGCAAAGTAAACAAGGGGTTACCCGTAGTCATATCCGGGGTATAAGGCTGGAGGAGGTAATACAGCAGTAAATGATGTACCGAGAAAATCACCGCCTACGCCAGTGTTAACAGCCATACCGGAAGAAGGAATGGATGAAACCTCCCGTCAGCGGTAATCAGTACAAACACTGTCAGAACAGCCGCCAGGTTTGCGCCGATCAGCATATTTCGCCCCAACAGCCACCGCAGGCGCAGGCGGAAATGCTGTGCCGCATCCCTCCGGTAGAAGGAATAGCGCAACAGCGGCAGATCACAGTGACGAAAAAGCACCCGGCATAGCTGATTGCCCATCGTCAATTGAAACTTAGCCAGAATGATAAAAGATACATACCGTTCAAGCTGTGTGACATTCAGATGATCTGCAAAGATCAGCGCGGAGACTGTTAACAGGACACCGATTACGCTAATGATCACTAATCTTTTTTGGAAGGGCGCATTTACAAGTTTGCTATGCCGCTTAACAAAAACAGAGTGCAAGTAGGCGTAACCCCTCTTGTCCGCAACAGGAAGAGGCCCGCTACTATCGCTGGTGTAATCAGCCTGAACCTGTAGACTTTTTTGCTGAATATCCATCAGCATCCGTTCCATGTTTAACAGCGGATCATCGAAGCTTGTCACCGCTCTTACCGCATCCGTATAATTCGTTCTTTGCAGCAGTACATACCCGGCGGTCATGCCGCTGAGCAGCAGCACTGCCAGAAGCAGTGGTTGATCGAGGACAGCGGCACCAAACAGCGGAACATCCATCAATCCTGTGAATGGCAGATAGGCGGCAGCAAGCGTGATCAGCATCACCACGGAGACGATCCCTGTCTTTTTCACCATTATGATCTGAGATTTTCGGAAAAGCCGCAAATGCAGCAGCTCGCATCCAATCCTCCACATCGTCACAGCCCCAACCAGTAAGAGCGCCTGTATCGCCGAAATGCCTAAGCTGCCGGCAGTGATCATCATGGCAATCCATTGGTACACCATAAAAGTCGCATACCGGTTAATCAGAACGGCCCGCATATATCTTGTAGGTGCTATCCGCATCAGCCGGACCGCAGTATATTTCATTTTACTGGCTTCCAGCACCCTCGCACTTGATACTCCTGCCAGTAAGACGCTGATGCAAAAATACATGTGCACGAACAAAGCAAGCCGTTCATCGGCCGCCCAATCGTCTGTCCACAACGCAATCGGCAGTGCCAGCAGTACTCCGAAATAGAGTAAGCTCTCGGCTATACCGCCCAGAAGGATCAGAACAACCGCAATCCGGCCAACCCGCCGCTTGGCGTGCACAGCCCCATACGCCCGCTCCGTGATGAATCTCCCAATCAGCGGCAGCCGCCGGGAATAAAAGATCAGCTTGTTAACCAAGGTTGCCATCTGAAGCTGCCACATAGTAACCATAGTATTAAGCATCTCCGGCATAGGCATCCTCCTTCCCTATCCCGGGTTCGCTGGCGTCCTCTTCACTCAATAACTCGATCACCTGCTGCTCAACATCCGGCTGCTTCAGTAGCTCTACTGATACACGCGTCAGCTTGCCCCTCTGGAGCACAACCAGCTCATCGCATAAATCGGTTGCCAGCTGCAAGATATGGGTTGAGAAAATTAACACCTGAATCCGTGAAATAACCAAAGCCGGAGCACCCCCTCCTCTTGAATTGTAGCGATTCGTGTGACAAGCAAAGAGGAGAGTGGATT
>NZ_ASPS01000109.1:0-233 GCF_000517865.1 Paenibacillus sp. FSL R7-269 | reverse complement strand
AATGAAGAGCACAAGTGCACCTGAATTAGCCGAAAGCGGGCGGGAAGCGTGAATGAAGAGCACAAGTGCACCTGAATTAGTCAAAAGTCGGCTATAGGCGAAAATGAAGAGCACAAATACACCTGAATTAGCCAAAAGTCGGCGGGAAGTGAAAATGAAGAGCACAAGTGCACCTGAATTAGCCGAAAGCGGGCGGGAAGCGTGAATGAAGAGCACAAGTGCACCTGAATTAG
>NZ_ASPS01000108.1:0-256 GCF_000517865.1 Paenibacillus sp. FSL R7-269 | reverse complement strand
GACAAGACGGAAAGACCCCATGGAGCTTTACTGCAGCTTGATATTGAATTTGGGTACGATCTGTACAGGATAGGTGGGAGCCGTTGAGAGTGGAGCGCAAGCTTCGCTGGAGGCGCCGTTGGGATACCACCCTGATCGTATCTAGGTTCTAACCTAGTACCGTAACCCGGTACGGGGACCGTGTCAGGCGGGCAGTTTGACTGGGGCGGTCGCCTCCTAAAGAGTAACGGAGGCGTTCAAAGGTTCCCTCAGAATG
>NZ_ASPS01000107.1:0-8045 GCF_000517865.1 Paenibacillus sp. FSL R7-269 | reverse complement strand
AGCATCGTCATGATGTCGCGCTGCCAGTCCTCCAGAGCGGTAGAGTATTGCTGGATGAACCAGACGATATCTTTTTCCGGCTCCGGGGGAAAAGCACGCTTACCGGCAGTCTCCGGCTCCTGCACAGCAGCATCGCTCTTCTCCAGATCCCACAGCTCACTGTAGGCATTAGCCGGTCCAGGCGCGCCGGGAGGGGAGTCCTTGCGCTCTTTCATTTTGGCTTCGAGCAGATGAGTCTTGCCCAGCTTGCGCGGCTGGATCAGACTGGGGTCGATATGCTCCTGGATCGCCAGCACTGAATCAATGAAGCTCTCTACAGTGTCTGTGCCATAAGTGACGGAATAATCATTGATGCGGTCGGCGGTGGCGGACATGCTCTCGACCATATCCCGGTTGGACATGGAGAAGCGCATATTATTCTTGAAAAAATCGCAGTGCGCCAGCACATGCGCAACAATCAGCTTATTCTGCACCAGAGAGTTGCCGTCCAGCAGAAAGGCGTAGCACGGATTAGAGTTGATGACCAGCTCATAAATTTTGCTCAGGCCGAAATCGTATTGAGCCTTCATTTTATGAAAAGTCTTGCCAAAGCTCCAGTGCCCGAACCGGGTAGGCATCCCGTACGCACCGAAGGTATAAATAATATCCGCCGGACATATCTCATAACGCATCGGATAGAAATCGAGTCCGAACCCGGAAGCAATCTCCGTAATCTCGGCAATCGACCGCTCCAGCGCTTTAATCTCATCATCACCGGGCATGCATCCATCTCTCCTTCCAGCTTGTGAACCGTTCTTCCTATGTATATGGGGGGAGGGGAAGGAGTATGATGGGCATGCGCGCTGCATGAGGGAATAGAAGAGTTATTGTACAAAAAATAGCCTAACCACAGCGAATAGGCTGAGAGGTTAGGCTATTCTTCAGATAGTCCAGAATTAGCAAAGTTACAAACTTAAAAACGTTTGCTGAATTTACTTTGAGCTTCCCCATACGGGCAAGAGCTACCCGTGCATATGTGGTCCACAGAACATTGTAGCGGTCATTGTTCATTCTGAACCTCTTTCAGTAATTGGGCAAACGCCTCTTCGCTGTTGCTATATGTGGAAATTCCATTCTCACGGTCATTTTTGGCCTTGTGAAGCTGTGAAAGAACGTCCTCATCTTTAAAAATGACGGTACTCATTCTCTTCTTTTGGTCTTCTGTAAAATTGGGATGATCTTCTTTTCTTTGCAGTGTAACGTTGAATCCAAAGTTTTCTTCAATTAACTGGACCAAGTCTTTAAGGTCTACGTAAGATTTTCCTTGAAAGCATAATTGTCTATTATGCAATCATTGGGTGGAGAACCTCAGCAGAAGTTTTTTCGATGCCTGGCTAAGACGTATAGATGAAACAAGTGTGGGGGACTCAATTTGAGTCCTTATTTTTTTTATATTCCCCTTGTATTTAGACATGTTATTATGAACTTAGGAATATTTTCCTATGAATCATTTTACATTTTACGAATAAAACATCCAGAGGTGAATGATATGAACAATAGCAATTTCACTTTCTTGTCGAACCATTGGAATATTCTGTCTAATCTGGCCGAAATGGCTGAACGGAATATGTATACCGATCCCAATACATCATTAATGAAGCTCCGTATGTTTGGAGAGACGATGACGAAATTCATCTGTGCTCTTGAAGAAATGAGACAGGCTGAGGGTCTGAATCAGATAGATCGTTTGAACTTTCTGAGCCGTGAAGATTTGCTTACGGAAGAGTTGCTGGATATGCTGCACGCTATCCGTAAACAAGGCAACAAAGCTGCACATCAGGGCAATTATGGTACAACCGAAGAGGCCAAGGCACTTGTGCATTTTGCTTTTCGTCTAGCCGTCTGGTTTATGCAGGTCTATGGGGAATGGGACTTTACAGCGCCAGAGTATGTGGAGCCGGCAGAGGCAGATGACACTGTATACAATGAAGAGCAGCTCGAGCAGTTGTCTGCTTCCTACGACGCCAAAGTGCAGCAACTGGAACAAGAGCTCCTGCGGCTGACCGAACTTCAGGATTCCAAGACTCAGGAAGAGAAACAGAAACGTCATTCGAAGGCCAGGAAGCTCGGCAGTGCCCTCCAACTGACTGAAGCTGAGACAAGAATGATCATCGATGAGAAGCTGCGGCAGGCAGGCTGGGAAGCAGATACAATACAATTGCGTTTTAGCGCAGGGACCCGTCCTGAAAAAGGGAGATATCTGGCTATAGCAGAATGGCCTTTAAAAAATGGTTTTGCGGATTATGCTCTTTTCTATGGAATGGAACTGATCGGTATTATCGAGGCCAAACGCCAGAGCAAGGATGTTCAAGCCGACATTGAACAGGCAAAGAAGTATGCCTCCTATGTGATTAAGCATGGTGAAGAAATCATTCATGGACCCTGGGGGAATTATCAGGTTCCGTTCTTGTTTTCAACAAATGGGCGACCCTATTTAAAACAGCTTGAACACAAATCTGGAATCTGGTTTCTGGATGCACGCAAGCCTACGAACCATACCAGAGTGCTGCAAACCTGGTACTCACCAGAAGGGTTGAAGGCTCTTTTACAGCAGGACATCGATCAGGCTACAAAGGATCTCCGTGATGAATCACTGGATTATCTGCATCTGCGTGAGTATCAAGAGGATGCGATTTTGTCTGTGGAACATGCGATAGAAGCAGGACAACGCAGAATTCTGGTAGCCATGGCGACAGGCACAGGCAAGACGAGAATGGCCATCGGCCTAATTTATCGTCTAATCAAACATAATCGTTTCAAAAGAATATTGTTTCTCGTGGACCGTTCAGCATTAGGCCGTCAGGCCGAGGCAGCGTTTAAGGATTCCAAGCTGGAGAGCTATCACTCGTTCACTGAGATTTTTGAGCTTCAGACGCTGGACGACAAGAAACCTAATGTGGAGACGAAGGTACAGATTGCTACCGTTCAGGGTATGGTGAAGCGGCTTTTTTATAGCGAAGATGATAAAGGCATTCCTTCTGTAGATCAGTATGATTGCATCATCGTGGATGAAGCCCACCGTGGTTATACGCTTGATAAGGAAATGACAGAGATCGAACTGGAATTTCGGGATCATGCCGACTATGTGAGCAAGTACCGGAAGGTACTGGATTATTTTGATGCGGTGCGAATCGGGCTAACGGCTACTCCAGCGCTCCATACGGTTGAGATTTTTGACAAAGCGATCTTTAACTACTCCTACCGTGAAGCTGTAATTGACGGTTATCTTATCGACCATGAACCACCCATCCAGTTTGAAACAGAACTGAAGAAGAACGGCATCAAGTGGCAGATTGGTGAGGAAGTATCTGTGTATAATGTGGACCTGGGAACCGTGGAGAAGGAAATGCTGGAAGACGAGGTCAATCTCGAAGTAACCCAGTTCAACAAGACGGTGATTACGGAGAGTTTCAATCGTGTGGTGCTGGAGGCACTCACTGAATATATCGATCCTGAAGCGGATGGGAAGACCTTAATCTTCGCGGCAACGGATGATCATGCGGATATGGTGGTTCGGATCTTCAAGCAAGAATTGGAGAAGGTCTACGGCCCAGTAGATGATGGAGCGATTCTAAAAATTACAGGATCGATCAAAGATCCACTGCATGCCATTAAGCTCTTCAAAAATGAACGGCGGCCAAATATCGTGGTCACTGTAGATTTGCTTACAACGGGAATTGACATCCCGAGTATCTCCCATGTAGTTTTCCTAAGGCGTGTCCGCTCCCGTATTCTGTATGAACAAATGCTGGGACGGGCCACCCGCCGCTGTGATGAGATTGATAAGGATCATTTTACAATCTATGATGCTGTAGGAATCTATGAGTCACTTAAGCCCTATACAGATATGAAGCCCGTTGTGACGAGACCCCATGTCAGCCTGGATCTTCTGGTCGATGAGCTGAAGCAGATGAAGAGTGAACACCACATTAAGTCACATCAGGAAGAGATTGTGGCCAAGATGCAGCGGAAGAAGCAGGGATGGACACCTCAGGATCATGAGGATTTCATAGCGCTGTCCGATGGACAGAGTATTGATGAGTTCATTGATGAGGTAAAGAAAGCAAGTGCAGAGCAGGTTAGCGAAGCTTTATTAAGCAAACCACAATTGCTTCAGTTCATTGAAGAGAATAGAGGGAGGCATAACCGCCAGTTCATCTCAGAGCATGAGGATAAGTTGATAGAAGTAACACGCGGCTATGGGACAGCCAACAAACCTGAGGACTATTTGGAAGGATTCAACGGTTTTATCCGTGAAAACCTGAATCTGATTCCGGCACTCAACATCATCTGTACCCGCCCGAATGATCTGACCCGTGAAGAATTGCGGAAGCTTCGGGTGGCACTGGATCAGAAGGGCTTTACCGAGAAAAACCTGCAAACCGCATGGCGTGATGTGAAGCAGCAGGACGTCGCCGCAGACATCATCAGCTTTATCCGCCAGCAGGCGTTAGGTGACCCGCTCCTCAGCCATGAAGAACGGATCGAGAATGCCATGAAGAAGATCTATGAGATGCGGGTATGGCCGAAGGTGCAGAAGGATTGGTTGAAGCGGATTGAGAAGCAGTTATTGCAAGAATCTGTGCTGGACCCGAATCCCGAAAAAGCATTCGATGTGGAACCTTTCCGCAGTAAGGGCGGTTATAAGCAGTTGAATAAAATTTTTGATGGTCAATTGGACGAGATTGTTGCTACAATAAATGTTGCGCTATATCCAACCAGACAAAAGGAGCAAGCTTAATCCATGAGAAATCAGGAAATTGTACAAAAGCTATGGAACCTGTGTAATGTACTGCGTGATGATGGCATCACGTATCACCAATATGTTACGGAACTGACTTATCTGCTGTTTCTTAAAATGATGAAGGAAACGAATAATGAGGGCATTCTGCCTGAACCATATCGCTGGGATTCGCTGCAGGAGCGGCATGGGCTGGAATTAACGAATCATTATCGTCAGTTACTGCTTGATCTTGGTAAGGAAGGCAACGAGATCATTAAGCAGATCTATATGAATGCCAGCTCCAACATCGATGAACCGAAGAATCTGGAGAAAATCGTGCGCTCCATTGATCAGCTCGACTGGTATTCCGCTAAGGAAGAAGGGCTTGGAGATCTGTATGAAGGACTGCTGGAGAAGAATGCGAGTGAAACCAAGTCGGGAGCAGGGCAGTATTTTACCCCGCGTCCATTGATTGATGTCATCGTGAAGCTGGTTGATCCACAGCCAGGAGAACGCTGTAATGACCCTGCCGCAGGAACGTTTGGATTTATGATTGCAGCAGATAGTCACATTCGGAGCAAGACGGATGATTATTTTGAGTTGAGTCAAAAAGAAGCGGAGTTTCAAAGAAACGAAGCTTTCACTGGGGTGGAACTAGTTAAGGATACCCATCGCCTAGCGATGATGAATGCAATGCTTCATGATCTGCATGGGGATATTATGCTTGGAGATACGCTATCTGATCTCGGAAAGAGCTTGAAAAATTACGATGTAATTATGACCAATCCACCGTTTGGTACCAAACAAGGCGGTGAAGGGCTTACTCGTGATGATTTAACATTTACAACTTCTAATAAACAGTTGAACTTCTTGCAGCATATTTATCGGGCATTAAAAGCGAATGGAAAAGCACGAGCAGCCGTTGTTCTTCCTGACAACGTGCTATTTGAAGGTGGAGTTGGAGCGAAGATTCGTGCTGACTTGATGGATAAGTGTAATCTGCATACCGTTCTACGCCTGCCTACGGGGATTTTTTATGCGCAAGGGGTTAAGACGAACGTATTATTCTTCACGCGTGAGAAAATGGATAAGGAAAGTACAAAAGATGTTTGGGTGTACGATCTGCGGACAAATATGCCTAGCTTCGGGAAACGGACTCCGTTGACTACTGTGCATTTTGATGTGTTCGTGGAAGCTTACACCGCTGAAGATCGCAGCACTGTGCAGGATGCAAGATTCAATGTGTTTACTCGCGAGGATATCCGCAAAAAGGATGATAGTTTGGATATTGGGTTGATTGCGGATGAATCGTTGTCCGCCTACGACAACCTCCCAGATCCGATCGATTCGGCGGAATTGGCGATTGCGAAGCTGGATGAAGCAATGACCTTGCTGCTTGAGGTTGTCGCTGAGCTTAAGGCGGTGGAGAACAAGCCTGAGTATGCTGCTGATGAACGTCAAGAGTTGCTTCAGGTTGCTGAAGCGCGTGGAGAGTATAACGTATGAGTAAGAATAAAGGGAAGGCAGCTGAGGAGTTACTGCAGGAGGCGTTGGTGCCTGTGGAGGAGCAGCCTTATAAGGTGCCTGAGAATTGGTCAGTTGTAAAGCTGCAAAGTGTATGTGCTTATATTCAAAGAGGAAAGTCACCTAAATACACTGACGATGTGCACGAGTTTCCAGTTATTTCTCAAAAATGTGTTCAGTGGTCCGGGCTTGATATAAGCAAGGCAAGATTTATTGAACCTAACACAATAAACAGTTACCAGCCGGAAAGATTTCTTCAGGATTATGATATATTGTGGAATTCAACTGGAGAAGGAACAATTGGAAGAGTTGCTCTTTACAGAACAAAGGCTACTAGTCACGAGATTGTTGTGGCTGATTCACATGTTACCATAGTTCGATCAGATAAAAGAGTATTAGACCCTAGGTTCTTATTTTACTGGTTATCTAGTCCCTATATACAGAAATATTCTATTGGTCGATCTATTTCTGGAACAACTAAACAAACCGAACTTTCAACTAGCGCAATTAAAGAAATGTTATGTTTTTTACCCCCTTTATTCGAACAAAAACGAATTGCAGATAAAGTCGAAAGACTTTTGAGGAAAATCAATCAAGCCAAACAACTAATCGAAGAAGCCAAAGAAACATTTGAACTTCGTCGAGCGGCGATTTTGGATAAGGTTTTTCGTGGGGAATTGACGGCGAATTGGAGAGAAAAGAATCCAGATATAGAAAGTATAGAGGATTATTTAGCGAAAATTAGAATCAAGCAGGAACAAGACTATCAAAAACAATGTGAACTAGCTAAAAAGCAGGATATCAAAAAGCCAACGAAATTAGTTAGAAAAACCTTAAAGGATAAAATTCCTGAATATCCTATACCAGATAATTGGAGATGGATAGAACTTGGAGATATAATCACTGACTTGACTGATTATCATGCTAATGGTAGTTATGAAATCCTAAAAAAGCACGTTACATTATTAGATACAGAAAATTACGCTTTTATGATACGCGCAACAAATTTTGAAAAAGATAATTTTTCTACTTTAATGAAATACTTATCAAAATCAGCTTACGACTTCTTATCAAAAAGTAAGCTATATGGTGGGGAAATACTTATCAGTAAAATTGGTAATACTGGCTCTGTTTATTTAATGCCTGAATTGGATAGACCTTCATCATTAGGAATGAATTTATTTGCTCTTAGAATTGATGAAAATATTGATAACGAGTATGTTTTTTATTTTCTAAAGTCACCTCTAGGAAAGACTCTTATAAACCAGTACATTAGGGGAGTTACTACAACTTCTATTGATAAAATTTCAGTAAGGAGTGTTTGGATTCCATTACCAGGATTAAAGGAGCAAATGAAAATTAAAACCTTAATAAACCAATTATTAGGTAATGAAGATAAGTCGCTAGCTGTTATGGGTAGCGGTGAATATTTGAACACGTTAGAACAATCAGTACTTTCAAAAGCATTTTTGGGTGAACTTGGCACTAATGATATAAATGATGATGCTTTAGAATTAATAAGAGAAGTATTCAGCAAAACAATAGAAGATAATGGATTTTAGACGCCTTTATAGGTGTCTTTTTTCTTAAGCACCTTAGTTGACCGAGGCCCAGCCTTCGTTCATGATCTTGGTCTCCATCTGCGGCCAGAAATAGAGCATCTCGTCATGCAGCATCGTCATGATGTCGCGCTGCCAGTCCTCCAGAGCGGTAGAGTATTGCTGGATGAACCAGACGATATCTTTTTCCGGCTCCGGGG
>NZ_ASPS01000106.1:0-216 GCF_000517865.1 Paenibacillus sp. FSL R7-269 | reverse complement strand
ATTGCGCTTTTCGAGCATCGCCTATTGTAGCCCCAAAAGTACGTGTATTAAATTACACTCACTCGAGCGCATGATTTGTAAACTGACGCTGGAGGATGGTTGGAATGGATGCTGTACGTATGTGTTGTGCCGGTCTGGACGTGCACCAGGAAACCGTTGTGGCCTGCGTGTTGAAAGGACCGATCGAACAGAAACCACAATGTCACCTGAAAACCT
>NZ_ASPS01000105.1:0-611 GCF_000517865.1 Paenibacillus sp. FSL R7-269 | reverse complement strand
TTTTTTTGAAAAAGGGAAGACTATGGGATAGGATTCAATTGAACACTATATCCTAACTGCTGGATATATTTCACGTACCTATCTAACGTGTTTTTCTTGGACGTCTCATCGCCTAGTGAGACGTCTATTTCTTGGTATGACCTCTTCTCCCGCATCAGGGCATGGAGGATTCGAATCAGCAAATGCGCGGTGGCGACGTTTGCTTTTTTATCGCCTCGTCTCTTTCGAATTCGTCGAAAGAATTGTCCGATCCGGTTCGAGGAGCGAGAGTTTGCCCAAGCCGCCTGACACAAGGCCCCTTTCAGATGCTTGTTCCCTTGCATCGTTTTTGACTTTCTTCGCTTTCCAGCGCTTTCGTTGTTCCCTGGACACACCCCCGCCCATGAAGCAAACTGCGCATCACTCGGGAACATTTCCGCGACATGCGGCCCCACTTCGGCAAAGATGGTCACGGCAGACGTCCGCTCAATTCCTGGAATGGAGTCAATTTGTTCAATCTTCTCCAGGTACGGTTCTGCCTTCGCCTCGATTCGAGCTTCCAGTTCCGTGATCCTTTTCTCCAAATAGACCAAGTGGTCCCAGTGGTCTCGAATCATCTCGCGATGATGACG
>NZ_ASPS01000104.1:0-222 GCF_000517865.1 Paenibacillus sp. FSL R7-269 | reverse complement strand
TCTCCATATGGCTCCCCGAACAGGACTCGAACCTGTGACAACTCGATTAACAGTCGAGTGCTCTACCAACTGAGCTATCAGGGAATATGTAACCAATTAGGGCAAAAAAAATACCACAGTGTGTGTGGATGGTCCGCTTGGCGGCGTCCTACTCTCCCAGGACCCTTCGGTCCAAGTACCATCGGCGCTGGAGGGCTTAACGGTCGTGTTCGGGATGGGTAC
>NZ_ASPS01000103.1:0-52607 GCF_000517865.1 Paenibacillus sp. FSL R7-269 | reverse complement strand
AACGTTTTTTTGGGGCGGTGGGTCTTTTTTTGTCAAAAACCCAGTCTGCGGCGCATTTTCCGATATTTTTATTTTCGTATTAAACCGAATACAACAAGGCAATCAGTTAATCAGCACCCAGTAATCAGTATTCATCCACCACCCAGACGGAGCTTAATGCTCCGCCTGATCCCGGTAGTCCTTAGGCGAATGGCCGGTGTGCTTTTTGAAGACTTTGCTGAAGTATTTGACGTCGTGGAAGCCGACCATTTCTGAGATCTGGGCCAGCTTGAGGCCCGGATTCTGCATCAGCAGCTTGGCCTTCTCGATGCGGACGCTGACGATGTAGTCGGAGAAGTTGATGCCGTATTCCTGCTTGAACCGGCGTGAGACATACTCGCGGCTGACCTGGAATTTGCCCGCCACCTCCTGAAGGGAGAGATCTGACGGGTAATTCTGCTCGATGTATTTTACGATCTCCGTCATCGGGTTCCGCTCTTTCTGCTGTCTGTCCGTGAGCGCCCGGGATAACTGCTGCATGAAGGCAAGGGACCAGTCGCGCCAGGCGAACAGGGAGAAGGAATAGCCGCTGGGCTGCGGAGAGGGGTACTGCTGGTCCCCTTGCTCAAGCTCAGCCAGCACGTTAGCAGCCTGGCTGCCAAGTGCTTCCCGGACCAGACGGGAGCGCATCAGCAGCGCATCGGCCTTCCAGTCGTTCAGCATCTGCGGCGTAACCACTCCCCGGCGGCTAAGCTCCTGGGTCCAATGCTGCGCCGCTGCGCTTAGGGCTTCGGGCGTCCCGCTGATGACCGCCATCCGCCAGTCCTCCTGAACATCGGCGAAGCTCAGCGGGACTGCGTTCTCCCGCTTATCGCGCTGCTTTCCGCCGAGCATCGCCCCCGGCCCCGCGTCCGTTCCCGTGCCAGTCACCCCACCAGACAACGCCCCCGCATCCCGGCTGCTTTCAGCTCCCGCAAAATGGCAGTAATCCTCATGCCTAAGCAGATTCCGCCGCAGCAGGGCTTCGGCGGCTTCGGCGCGTCCTGCCGGCAGATGCGCGGGGAAGGCGCCCGGCGTGCTGATTCCGAAATGCATGCGGAATTGCAGCGTCAGGAAGATGCCCTGATTCATCCGGCTGATCAGCGAAGTGACGGATTCATGCGGCTCCCAGAGCAGAATGGCAATCTCCGGCGGCCCGCCCCAATAGCGGAACGCTATGCCCGTGCCCTGCTGCAGAAATTCGTTGCAGATGTTCACGATGGCGTAGTAGAGCAGCTCGCTGTCACCGCCGAAGCGCCGCAGCAGCGGATTGTTGCCGCTGTCCGTCTGCACAAGGAGCAGGCGCGAAATCTTACTGTCCGGCGGGATGATGCCGTCATGGATCAGACGGCGCAGCGAGGCCTCGGCATTCACCCGGTCATCGATCAATGCGGACAGCAGCTTCTCCCCGAAGATCGGCTTGATCTCATTCAGCCGGAGGCTCTGGTGCTGGCGGTGGCTGCGTTCCGCTTCCTCGGCCCTCCAGGCGGTTACCGCCTTGGATACCGCGCTGTTAATCATATCCGGCTCAATCGGCTTCAGGATATAATCGATGCCGCCATGGCGGACGGTCTGGCGGACGAAGTCGAAGTCATTATGCCCGCTGACCACAATGAACTTGGTACTGCCTGCGAATTCATCCACCCAGGTCATCAGCTCCAGGCCGCTCCCGGACTCCATCATCATATCCATAATGACCAGCGCAGGCTTCTCCTGGCGGATTAGACCGATGGCCTCATTGCCGTTCCCGGCCTCCAGAATTTCCTCAATCTGATGAGCATCCCAGTCCACCAGCAGGCGGACTGCCTTCCGGACTCTTGCTTCGTCATCTACAATCAGTGCCTTCATATTCGTTCACTCTCCACTACGATATCGATTTCCAAGCGGATGATTACCCCGCCTGCCTTCAGATTATCCACGGTCAGCAGGGCATTATCCCCGCAGACCAGCCGCAGCCTGCCCAGCACATTGCCGAGGCCGATGCCCGCGCCCGGAGCATCGCGTCTGATAGGGCTGTCCTGTCCGGCGTTCTGCAGCAGCTCCCGTTCTTCAGCGGTGCTGGACTGCTCCAGCTCCTTGCGCAGCGCTTCCAGCCGGCCTGCCGGAATGGGGAGGCCATTGTTGGCGATGCTGATCTCCATCCGCTCCGGGGTTACCCCGGCCACGTTAATCTCAATATATCCGTCCTGCCGGTCAAGCTGGAAGCCGTGCTTGAAGTAATTCTCCACAATCGGCTGAAGGATCATTTTGGGCATCAGCGCCTGAAGCAGCGGCTCCTCCACTTCACAACTGAAGCTGAACTTGTTCTCAAAACGCTCCTTCTGCAGCTGGATATACGCTTTGACATGGTCCAGCTCATTCTGGACCGTCACCACCTTCTCATCATTGTACATGCTGTAGCGCATCATTTTGGCCAGAGCCGAGAGCAGGCCATAGATCTGCGGCACCTTCAGCTCCAGAGCCAGCGTACCGATAATCTGGAGAGTGTTGTTCAGAAAATGCGGGTTAATCTGGGACTGGAGCGCCCTCAGCTCATTGGTCCGGCTCGCCAGCTCCAGCCTGTATTCCCGCAGGATCAGATTGTTGATCGTGTCCATCATACTGCGGAAATGCTCGGTGACCACTCCGATCTCGTCGTTGCCTGCCGGGCGGATCTCAATGTTGAGGTTACCGGTCTGGACCTGATTCATATACCGGGTCAGCTGCTTGATCGGCGCGGTAATCCGGAAGGCGACGAGGATCGTCAGAATAATGATCGTCACCAGCAGCAGCGCCAGCAGCAGCAGGTTGATCGCGGCGGCCTCCTTGGCTTCGCGGAACAGGTAGGAGACAGGAATTTGCTTGACAAGCGTCCAGCCGAGGCCGATGCTGTCGATTTTTTGATAGATAAATACGGAGCTGTCCTGTTCAAAATAACCCTGCAGCTGCGTGCTGTCCGCAATCTGATTGTTATACCAATCGGCATTCAGCGGTTTGCCTAGCAGCCCGGTAGTCTGGCTGTAGACCAGCCTGCCGCTGCTGTCCACCAGGTAGAGATTCTCCTGATCCTGCTCGTACAGCTGGTCCACAATCTCACTGAGGGCAGTCAGCTTGACATCAATAGACAGATAGCCTAACGCCTGAGAGGTAGGGACACGCTCAATCCTGCGGTGCAGGGTAAAGACTGGCTCCGGTATGAACTGTGTTAACGGTAGCCTCAGCCCGTAAGCATTGCTCAGATGCGTACTCTGCACGCTTACCGGAGAGCTTCCGCTCAGACTGGACTGGTGGTAGGGTGCAGCAGCCAGCCAGCGCTTGGGTGTTGTGTTGTCGGTAATCAGCGTAGCCTTCGAGTCTTTCACACTGTATAAGTACACCTGTGAGAGGTGGGGCAGCGAGGTGGAGATATAGCTGAGCGAGTTATAGATGGCAATATCGGAGGACAGATCGTCGTACCCTGCTTCAAGCAGCCGGTAGAAATCGCCGTCCGAATACACGTTCAGCGACAGACGGTTGATCTCCTGCAGCAGACTGTTAATGTTCTTGTAGCCCTGATAGAGCAGATTCTTGTTCTCATCGACCGCCCGGTCCCGCAGCGACTTGGTGGTGTGGGAATAGCTGACATACATCGTAGCCATAATGCAGATTAAGGTGGGCACAAGCAGAAAGACGATCAGCTTCGTGCGGATACTGGTCCATTTCATGGGGCGGGTCACATCCAGGTCAATATTTTACACCCTAAAGATCACTTGCGTAGGTGTAAGAGGCTCTGCAAAAAACAGATAATATCTTTAGATCATAAACAAGTGAGTGAGTAAAAGAAAGGGGGGCCATAACATGCGCGGCAATAAATTGTCCCAATTCGGTCAGCAGGTATTTTTCGTTGGCCCGGCATTATTGTTTTTTACCTTGATCATGATTATTCCGTTTCTGATGGGGATGTACTACTCTTTCACGGACTGGAACGGCGTATCCGGTAATGTAAGCTGGGTCGGCTTTGAGAATTTTAAAAGTATTTTTACGAATGATCACGATTTCTGGTCATCCTTCTGGTTTACCGTGAGGTTCACCGTGCTGGGTGTGATCTTGACTAATGTAGTAGGCTTCTTCCTGGCCTATCTGTTGACCAAACCTTTGAAGACACGCAATATGCTCCGGACCATTTTTTTCATGCCGAATGTGATCGGGGGCCTGCTGCTCGGGTTCATCTGGCAGTTCATCTTCATCAAAGGCTTCGCCACTATGGGCGATCTTACCGGCCTGTCCTTCTTCAACCTTCCCTGGCTCGGGGATGCGACCACCGGCTTCTGGGCGATTGTCATGGTATTCATCTGGCAGTCCTCCGGTTATTTGATGGTCATCTACATCGCTTCGCTCAGCAACGTCTCCAAAGAGGTGCTCGAAGCTGCCGAGATTGACGGCGCTTCCCGGATGCAGGTGCTGCGCAACATCATCCTTCCGCTGATTATGCCTGCGGTTACGATCGGACTGTTCCTGGCGATCTCCTGGTCCTTCAAGATGTTCGACCTCAACCTCTCGCTGACCAAAGGCGGGCCGTTCAAGTCTACGGAATCTGTAGCGATGAACATTTATAACGAAGCCTTCCTGAATAACCGTTATGGTCTGGGTACGGCAAAGGCGCTGTTGTTCTTCCTCATTGTAGCGCTGATCACTGTCATTCAGGTTCGTATAACGAAGAGTAAGGAGGTAGAAGCTTAATGAATGCCAAGACCAAAAGCAGATGGAATATCGGCATTGAAGTGATGATGATCCTTCTGGCGCTTCTGTTCCTCTCTCCGTTCTACTTCCTGCTGGCGAACTCGGTGAAATCCTTCGGCGAGATTCTGAGCGACGCGGCAAGCTGGCCGCAGACCTTCATGTGGTCGAACTATGCCAATGCCTGGAAGCTGGCCCGGTTCTCCGAGGCCTTCCGCAACTCGCTGATCATTACGATCATCAGTGTAGCGCTTATCTCGCTGTTCAGCGCGATGGCGGCGTACCGCATGGTGCGTGCCAATAACCGGTTCAACCAGATTCTTCTGCTGCTGATGGTAGCGGCGATGGTGGTTCCGTTCCAGACGATTATGATTCCGATCCTGAAGGTTGTGAACGTCCTGGGCGTGAATAACTCGTTCACAGGTCTCATTATCTCCCATCTGGGCCTCAGCATTCCGATGGCGATCTTCCTGTTCCACGGCTTCATCAAGTCTGTGCCGCTGGAGATTGAAGAGGCGGCCACGGTGGATGGCTGTAACCCGATCTCGGCGTTCTTCCGGATTGTATTGCCTCTCTTGAAGCCGATGCTGATGACCATTATCGTGCTGAATGCGCTGGGGATCTGGAATGACTATCTGCTGCCGTCCCTGATTCTTCAAGCACCCGGACTGCGGACCATTCCGCTGGCGACCTTCTCCTTCTTCGGCCAGTATACGAAGCAGTGGGATATGGCGCTTCCGGCACTGACCATCGGGATTGCCCCGATTGTTATCTTCTATCTGTTCATGCAGCGTTACATTGTTGAGGGAATAGCGGCTGGCTCGGTGAAGGGTTAATTCACCGGGCTCCCGTTCCACATAAGAAGCAGTTAAATTATTCAAGGGGGAAATATCTAATGAAGAAGAAACATTCTGCACTGATGATGTCATCCGTAATGCTAATGTCAGTAGTGCTCGCGGCTTGTGGCGGCAATGCCGATAAGTCTGCCTCCAATAATGCTTCTAATGGAAGCGCTGGCAATAGCGGCGCTGTGAAGACCGTTAAGATTTTCCAGTTCAAAACTGAGATTGTGGAAGGCCTGAATGAGCTGAAGGTGGAATTCGAGAAGGAGCATCCTAACATCAAGCTGGATATCCAGACCGTGGGCGGCGGTGCAGACTATGGTGCAGCGCTCAAGACCAAATTCGCTTCCGGCGATGCTCCTGATATTTTCAGTAACGGCGGGTATGCCGAAATGGCACTGTGGGCTGACAAACTGGAAGACCTGTCGGACCAGCCTTGGGTGAAGGATCTGATTCCACTTGCAGCAGAGCCTATGACCAAGGACGGCAAAACCTACGGGATGCCAATGAACCTTGAAGGTATCGGTTATGTATACAACAAGGACCTGTTCGCCAAAGCCGGGATTACAGAGACGCCAAAAACCATTTCCCAGCTTGAAGAAGCAGCAAAAAAGCTACAGGCGATTGGCGTAACTCCGTTTGGCAACGCTTATCAGGAATGGTGGCTGCTGGGGATTCAGGGGATTAGCGTAGCTTTTGCTCAGCAGGATAATGTAGATGAATTCATCAAGGGCCTGAACGACGGAACTGCATCCATTGTAGGGAATGAGAAGTTCAAGGATTGGAGCAACTTGCTGAACCTGACGGTAAAATACGGCCAGAAGAATCCGCTGACCACCGATGCCAATACTCACCTGGCACTGTTCGCCAAGGGAGAAACGGCTATGATGCAGGAAGGCAACTGGGCACAGACGCTGGTGGACAACATTACGCCGGACATGAACATCGGGATGTTCCCGATGCCCATCAACGATGATGCGGCGATGAACGATAAGCTGTCGGTGGGCGTTCCGGCGAACCTGGTAGTGAATAAGGAATCCGGCTCCAAGGAAGAAGCCAAGACGTTCCTGAACTGGCTGGTCACTTCGGATATGGGGAAAGAGTATATCGTGAAGAAATGGAAGTTCATTCCTGCGCTATCCACTATTCCAGCAACCCCTGAGGATATCGGTCTGCTGGGTGCGGATGTCTGGAATTATGTAAAAGAAGGCAAGGTATACGGGCTGCAGGCTTCCAAATTCCCTGATGGCGTTACACAGGAATTCGCCAGCTCTATTCAAGAATTGATTGCCGGCAAAGTAGATGAAGCCGGCTGGGAGAAGGGCATGCAGGCTGCCTGGGATAAGCTGAAGAAATAAGACGAAGCGCTTAAGTAAGCGAAGCTGTGAAGGACGCTCCAGTCGCTCTCCGAAAAGGAGAGGAGGCGGGGCGTCCTTTGTGTAAATATAAGAATTTATATGTTGCACACAATAACTTATCCTTCTATTTCTCGCTGAAACGGTACCGTCCTTTCAAAGGACTGCAATGCCGTTTCCACTTGATAAGGCAGCGGCGGGTGGATCATCAGGCGGAAGGATAGCGTCTTTTTCTAAAGGTTCGGGAGAGTAAGGGGGTAACCTGGGGAGTCTGGGACTGTGCTTGCCGCAGCCTGTCCAGCAGGTCATAGACGGTAGTGATTTGCTTCGTATCTATAGTTAATGCGGTATCTTCCGGGCTGCCGGGAATTTTGAAATTCCACTGTTTATTTCCCATGAGTATCACTCCTTCTTTGGTATTTTTATCATAATCGGTGGAGCGGATCATGTATAATGAAGGGAAATGATGGTGGCCATCACTGCGGCTGATGGGTGATCCGGGGGAGCGATGCAGCGTGGATATGGGTCTTCTCAAAGTGTTTCAGGCGGTTGCTGAAGAAGGAAGTATCTCAAAGGCTGCACAAAGCCTGAACTATGTGCAGTCGAATGTGACTGCAAGAATTCAACAATTGGAGCAGGAGCTGAAGACTCCGCTGTTCTACCGGCATAGCCGGGGAATCACCTTGACCTCGGCAGGACGGACGTTCATGGAGTATACGGCCAAGATTCTTAATCTGCTGGATGAAGCCAAGCTGGCGGTACTGGATTCGCCGGTTCCGACAGGCTCAATTAGCGTTGGCTCGGATACGACGGCGGCAGTATGGCTGCCTGCTATCCTGTCCACGTACCGCGGGTGCTACCCGGATGTGGAAGTTCATCTTAAGGTCGGACGGGCGGGGGAGCTTATCGAGTCGGTTCTGCAGCATAACGTGCAGGGGGCCTTGATGGACGGACCGGTGGAGCACCCGGAGCTTGTTCAGGAGCTGCTCATTCAGGAGCGGATTGGGCTGGTGATACCCGATACGATGGATTATCAGGGTATCCGCTCTGTTCATGACAAGACTCTGCTGATGCTAAATTCAGAATGTCTGTACCGGAACAGGCTGGAGAGCTGGCTGGCGGAAGAGGGCGGACGGCTGGGTAAGGTAATGGAGTTCGGGACGATGGAAGGATTGCTCGGCTGCGTAAAGGCGGGAATCGGCTATGCGGTGCTGCCGTTATCCTATTTCACCCGGATGAATGTCACTGAGGGTATCCGGATCTATCCGTTCCCCGAGCAGTATGCAGAGGTGCCGACGGTATTCATCCGGCGGCGTGACCTCTATATGACGAGTGCGTTCCGGGAGTTCATAGAAGAGCTGAAGGCAGGGTTGCCGGAAGCGGTGAGCGGTACAGACAGGCTGCAAGGCAGCGGCGGTACTGTGGAGGAACAAGCGCAGTGAAGTCATCAGCGTAGTATAAGATCATATATTTATGCCGCAAAAGACGGATACCCCACTTAGGTGGATGGTATCCGTCTCTGTGTTTGTATAGGAAATGTCGAGTGCAATATGTATACGGAAAAGCGAACACAATCTTACGTGCTACTCAGTGCAGCTTCCTGAACTGCTCCGGCGTAACCGCCGACTGCTTGCGGAAGGTGGCTACGAAATGGCTGACATCGCGGAAGCCGACCAGCTGCGAGATGGCCTTGACGGTAAGCTCGGGCTGGGCGACTAGCAGCTCCTTGCTCTTGCGGATGCGCAGCCGGACGAAATAAGCATAGGGGGAGAGCCCGAAGGTCTGCAGGAACAGGCTGTTCAGATATCTGCCGGACACCTCAAGCCGGGAAGCGAGATCACTGAGACCTACCTCGGGATCGCCATAATGGCTGTCCATCCATTTCAGCAGCGGCTGAAGCTTGTCTACATTGCGGGAGATCGCCGTGTTGTTATGCAGCTGCCCGTATTTGTTCAGAGTCAGCAGGAACCGGTAGGCATCGCTGGATTCCCCGAGACTGAACATGTCATTCGAAGCATCGTGGCGGTCCAGCATCTCCTTCAGCATCCAGCGCAGCGGCGCTCCGCTCTCCCAGCGGTAGAACAGGCTGGTGTTCATCCCGAGCGAATCCAGAATATGCCGTGCTGAGGTCCCTCCGAAGGTGAGATAATAGGTGCGCCAAGTCTCTGAGGAGAGCGCTTCATAGCGGTGCGGTGTACCCGGCATCAGTAGAATGCCGCTGCCCTCGGTGAGGGTGAGCTTCTTGTTGTCGAAGTGGATCATCCCGCTACCATGCGCTGTCTGCAGCCAGTGATAGGTGTGATAGCCTTGCGGCCGGGAGACTTGTTCCTGATCAGGGTTATAGCCCATACTGTCGAGGGTGATGGGGAGCAGCTGGCCGCTCTCCTGGGCGAATACGATTCTGCGGACGGCATCCAGTGACATTCCGGTTCATCTCCTGTTGTTCCATATTATTATATTCCAATTCATTAATATTATATTTATAGCGATAGCGGTAGCGATTAAAATAAGAATATACTTATACTATAAAGGATGTGCGTAGCGTGATCAACGAGAAGTTACCTAAGATCTGGTACGGTGGAGATTATAACCCGGAGCAATGGGAGGCCCCGGTCTGGGCGGAGGACGAGCGGATGTTCAAGCTCGCGGGCATAGATGTGGCAACCATCAATGTGTTCTCCTGGGCGCTGATTCAGCCGTCTGAGGATACGTACGATTTCGCGGGTCTGGATGAATTAATCGACCGCTTATATAAGAACGGCACATATGTATGTCTGGCTACGGGTACAGGGGCGCATCCGGCCTGGATGGCTCACCGCTATCCTGAAGTGACACGGGTAGATGTCCAGGGCCGCAAGCGCAAATTCGGCGGGCGTCACAACTCCAATCCGAACAGTGCAATCTACCGCAAATATGCGGCGCTGCTGGCCGGCAAGCTGGCGGAGCGCTATAAGGATCATCCGGGCCTGGTGGCCTGGCATATCTCTAATGAATACGGCGGCTATGATTACTCCGAGCAGTCCGAGGCTGCTTTTCGCGTCTGGCTGAAGGACCGTTACGGAACGCTGGATGCGCTCAACAGAGCCTGGAACACACGGTTCTGGGGCCATACCTTCTATGACTGGGAGGAAATCGTTGTTCCGAATGAACTCAGTGAAGAGTGGGGGGGCAACCGGACCAACTTCCAGGGGATTTCTCTGGACTACCGCAGATTCATGTCGGATAGCCTGCTGGAATGCTACATCCTCGAATATGAGGCGATTAAGCAGTACAGCACGGATGTTCCAATTACGACTAACCTGATGGGCTTCTACCCGGAGCTGGACTATTTCAAGTGGGCCAAGTACCTGGATGTAATCTCTTGGGATAACTATCCGTCCTTGGACACCCCGGTCAGCTATACAGCGATGACGCATGATCTTATGCGCGGCCTGAAGAACGGCCAGCCGTTCATGCTGATGGAGCAGACGCCAAGTCAGCAGAACTGGCAGCCTTACAATTCCCTGAAGCGCCCCGGCGTGATGCGTCTCTGGAGCTATCAGGCGGTAGCGCGCGGTGCCGACACCGTGCTGTTCTTCCAGCTGCGGCGGTCCATCGGCGCGTGTGAGAAGTACCACGGAGCGGTCATTGAGCATGTAGGACATGAGCATACCCGCGTATTCCGCGAATGCGCCGAGCTGGGCCGGGAACTGGAAAGCTTGGGCGGCGAGCTGCTGGATGCACGCAGTGCGGCGCAGATCGGGATTGTCTACGACTGGGAGAACCGCTGGGCGCTTGATCTCTCCAGCGGCCCGTCCGTTGCACTGAATTATGTGGATGAGGTCCATAAGTATTATGATGCGCTCTATCAGCAGAACATCGAAGCGGATATGATCGGGGTAGAAGAGGATCTGTCGAGATACAAGATTGTCATTGCACCGGTGCTGTATATGGTGAAGCCGGGCTTCGCCGAGAAAGTCGAAGCCTTCGTCCAGGCAGGCGGGACCTTCATTACGACGTATTTCAGCGGGATTGTTAATGAGAACGATCTGGTTACGGTTGGCGGGTATCCGGGAGAGCTGCGCAAGGTGCTGGGAATCTGGGCCGAGGAGATCGATGCCCTTCTGCCGGGCATGAGCAATGAAATTGTAATGAATAAGGACTGGGGAGCCTTGAACCGTTCTTACACCTGCGGTCTGCTCTGCGACCTGATTCATCCCGAAGGCGCAGAGGTGCTCGCTCAGTATGGCGCGGATTTCTATAAAGGCATGCCTGCCCTGACGGTGAATAGCTTCGGTGAAGGCAAGGCCTATTATGTGGCCACAAGTCCCGATGCGGCCTTCCTTAACGGCTTCCTCGCTAACCTGTGCGCGGATAACGGCATTGTGCCGCTGGTCAGCGCACCTGAAGGCATTGAGTCCGTCCAGCGTGTGAAGGACGGCGTATCCTATCTGTTCCTGCTGAACCATTCAGCAGAGGAGCTTCGGGCGGATATTGGCGAAGGCAAGCGGACCGATCTGCTTACCGGGAAGAAGTCCAGCGGCTCCACCCCGGTTCCTGGGCACGGAGTGCTGATTCTCTCAGACAAATCAGACAAACAGTAAGGCACGACAAAGCTGTCCCGAAGGCCGTTTATTAGAAACGGTGGCCGGGACAGCTTCTTTTTTATACAGACTCACTTAACGGGATTATTCTATTGAGTGAAGGAGCCGAAGTCCGTAATCTTCAAATCAACGGTGACATGAATAGGGGTCCGGCTGAACTCCTCGTCCCAGTGATCCTCCAGCTTCCTCCATAAGGCGGGCTCCTGAATGCTGAGCCGGTTGGAGAACCCGGCGGCATCTGCTTTGTAATCGGACTGCAGCTTGTGAAGCAGGCTCTGCATCATCTGCTCCAGCCGCTTCTTGAACAGCTTCTCTGCTTTTTGGGGAAGATGGGTGGCAGCAGGGTATTCCTCTACGTTCCAGGTTTCAATCAGCCTTCCTTCCGTTTTAATGTTGACGTCGAAGGACAGATTGTCTCCGTCTACTTTGGACGTAATTTTACTTTTCATGGACTTGAGTTCGTAGGTAACGGGCTCATTGCTCCAGTCGTAGGTCTTAATGACCCCGCTTTGCCCCCCGTTGCTCAGCCAGGTCAAACATTCGGTATCCTCCTGATTTAGCGTCCCCACCCAGTTTCCTGTATCTCCTTTAATCACTCCGGCTCCCGAGAATTCTACCTCATCATTCGCCGTTACCAGGTTTTGCAGCGCAAAACTTCGTTTGGAGGCCATCAGGGCATCCATTTTGGATAAAATAACGGGGTCCAGCACCTTACTGGTTCTCTTCTGATTGCGCAGCATATCTCTGATGTGAAAGGCAGGGATTTCATTTTTTTGCTTCGAGACCATGGTGTCTGCTGCGCGGCCTTGGCTTAAGAACACCATCGTACTGGGACGGATATCATTATCCCGAAGGACGAAATCCAATAACTGGTTGATCTTCTGCTGCTTCAGCAGCTCACTTGAGATCACTATAACTTTGAGGTGGTGGCCGATGATCGGCCGTTCACGCAGAATCGAATATTGACGGAAGATCTCCAGCACAGAATCTCCGGTTCCGGTTACATTCATATAAGGTGCACTGCTACTGCTGTTACCTTGATTATCTACCCCTCCTACGGAGTTAGCCGGAACCATCTGCACAGTGGCGGTAATCTTATTTTTTTTATAATAAGTGGCGCCCTTGTCCTCCAGCTTCTGCTCTGTGGGTGAGAGCTCTCCGATATCCAGAGCCAGGCCAGCGTATAGGGCCAGATCCTCAATCTCTTTACTGCTCCAGCAGGAGGTCAGTGTGGCAAGAATCAGCAGACTGCACAGCACCACCAGAATTCGTCTATACATGCTGCTTCAGCCCCTTCACCCGGATGAGCCAGACGATGGAGAGCAGGACAGGCACCAGCAGGAACAGCCCCACTCCCATCTTGCCTATGGTATCCCCGAGTACGAACAGGTCGCTTAAGGATTTGGGCAGCATCGCCGAGATGAACAGCAGCGGGACCAGCGCATAAATAATCGGGTGCACCTTAAGCTTGAAGATCTGTGAGAGACCCAGTGAGGACTGGAAAAAGAAGCTGCTGAAGTTGCAGAACATCTGCATCAGCCAGATGACCATGAACGGGAATTCCAGACGCTCGAAGAAAAAACCCGACACCTCAAAGCTGCGCAATAGATCGATAGTGGGCCAGGTGCTGGAGATGGAGGAATCAATAGAGATGCCTCCGATCACTATAATGATAGTCAGGAAATAGATGGACAGCAGGATGGCGAGGCCTCCAAGCATGGCTTTGACAGCCTTTTTGGGGTCCTCCATGAACGCCACAAGTGTCATGGCCACTTCACAGCCGGTGAATACAAGCACGGTGGATTTGAGCCCCGCGAATACGGGGGACCATCCGTCGCCGAGTACAGGACGCAGATGATCGATATCGAACATCCGCAGGCTGAGCACGAAGGAGATGAGCAGAATCATAATGCTGATCGGAAAAACAATGGTGTAGACACGGGCTATAGAATTGATGCCTCCGTACACGAGATAGGTACTCAGCCAGAGAAAAGGAAGAATCACTGCCCAGATCGGAGTTCCCTCCAGGAGAAAAAACAAGGTAACCTCGGCCAGTGTACGGATCTCAAAGCCGGCGATAGTGATGAAATACAGAATTAACAGCATAGACAGAATACCGCCGATGAACCGGCCGGTCAGCAGCCTTGAGTACTGAAAGACGGTTTTTCCCGGAAATTGCTGGCTGATCTTCACCATAAGGAGTACAGCCAGCATCACAATGGCCCCGCCGAGCAGGGTGGAGATCCAGCCGTCCGGGGTTCCGACACTCTTGCTCACGCTGCGCGGCAGTGTGAGAATACCCGCGCCCAGCAAGGTGTTGTTCAGGAATATGGCCGTTTGTGTAGCGGTAATTTTGTCATCGGTGCGTATGAACATACTGCATTCCTCCTTATACCAGGCGCGGTTATGATCTTCGTTTACTCTGCTTGGTCTTCATCATTTTCGGTCTGCGCTTCATCAGGGCCATCGGAGCGCGCAGGAACAGATCCTTCCAGTCACTGAGCCGGAACGGGGAGAGCGGGGTCAGATAAGGCACTCCGAAGCTCTTGAGCTTGGTCAGGTGGCAGCAGATCAGCAGGAAGAACAGAATGGTCCCGTACATTCCCAGCACCGAGGCGAACAGCATGCCGGCGAAGCGCAGCATCCGCAGGGTGATTCCGGCGCTGTACATCGGAATGGAGAAGGAGGAGATAGCGGTTACGGCGACCGTAATGACCAGGAACGGACTGACGATCCCGGCCTGGACCGCTGCATCACCGATAATCAGACCGCCGACGATGCCCATCGCCGGACCGATCGGCTTCGGCAGCCGGATGCCCGCTTCCCTAAGGATCTCAATGGCGACCTCCAGAATCAGCACCTCTATCAGAGAGGGAAAGGGCACACCCTGCCGGGTCTTGATGATCGTAATCGCCAGCTCTGTAGGAATCAGCCCCGGATGAAAGGAGATGAATGAGATATACAGGGCTGGAGCCATCAGGGCAAAGAAGGAAGCGCCAAAACGCAGCAGCCGCAGAAGTGTTCCCGGCAGCCAGCGATCATAATAGTCTTCCGGTGACTGCAGCAGCATGCTGAAGGTTACCGGTGCGATTAGCACAAAGGGCGTGCCGTCGAGCATAATGGCGACCCGTCCTTCCAGCAGGGCACTGATGACCCTGTCCGGCCGTTCTGTATTCTGCAGCTGCTGGAACGGACTGAGATAATTATCCTCAATGAGCTGCTCAATATAACCGGATTCGGCCAGAAAATCCATATCGATTTTGGAGATCCGGTTTTTGATCTCCTCCAGCAGATCAGCGTTCACGATATCCTTCATGTAGGCCACAACGATCTCCCTTTCAATAGCGGTCCCTGCCCGGAAGGATACCATCTCAAGCTGATCGCTAAGGCCCTGGCGGCGCAAAATAGAGGTATTCTCGCTGAGCACTTCCGTGAAGCCCAGTCTGGGGCCGCGGAGCAGCGCTTCGGAGACCGGCTCGTCCGCTTGGCGGCTGGGAGCATTGGGCATCTCGATCAGGAGGCCGCAGCGCAGTCCTTCGATCAGGAGGGCGGCATGACCGAAGAGGACAGACTTATTGAAGTCCCTGATATGCTCTTCCTCTCTAAGCTCACTGAAGGGAAGACGTTGCCCGGCCATTTCAACAGAAGACTGTGGACCGGCAGGCATCTCATACATCAGGTATTGCATGACTTCCATACTGAGCAGCCGGTCACTCTGCATTCCGTCGATATGGATGACGACTCCTTGTGCACCTGTGTTCGCATTTGTGAATGCTCTGAAATGGACATCGCTGTTGTTGCCGATGCCGGATTTAACCGCCTGCAGGTCGGTCTGGAGATCACCGGTAAAACGGGCAGAGGATTCCTCGGGAGCCAGCGGTGGCGGCGGCTGCGGAAGGGTTCTTGCGCCGTACCCGATCTGGCCGCGTCCGCTGCCTACCAGCTTGTAGAGCGATTTATAGAGATAGGCCAGGAGCAGCGGAACAAGTATAGCCACACCCGCCTGGGCGAAGATTGCCCAGCCGGGTATATAGGAAAGAATCATACCGAACAGTGTAATCATCCCCAGCTTTCGAATTTGGGTATAACGGAGTACGAGTTTTCATCTTCATGCAGTTTTCCAAACTTCATCTAAAATTACTCATAATTACCGAAAATAATTTGGCACGGCGGGTCCGGCTTATATACTCTCCGGGTCCGGAAGCCCTGCCACGCGAAATAAGATATAATGCATAGAGTACCGGTTGTTCCATACATATCGGAATGAAGCAGTCATGAGAGAGGCGGGGCACATGAAGACTTTACTGGTCACAGGCTACCGGGCCCATGAGCTCGGCATTTATGACAGCAAGCATCAGGGTATTCCTTATATCAAAAAAGCACTCGCGAACCGGATCATTCCGCTGGTGGAGGAGGGACTGGAATGGGTCATCACGCCCGGGCAATATGGCGTTGATCTGTGGGCTTGCGAAGTAGTGCTGGAGCTGAAGCAGCAATATCCAGGACTGAAGCTGGGTATTATTACGGCGCATGCGTCACCGGAAGAGAAATGGAAGGAAGAGAAGCAGAATGAATACCGCCGTATTGTGGCCGGTGCCGACTATTACGGAGCCGTAAGCAATGCCCCCTATGACGGAAGCTGGCAGTTCAAGGCCAGAGATGATCTCCTGCTGCGCAAAAGCGACGGGATTCTGTTGTTCTACGACGAGGATGCAGCGGAGAGCAGTGCGAAGTTTACGAAAGAGCGGGTCGTGAAGCTGCATGCCGAAGGCGATTATGAGCTGCATCTGATGCATGCAGAGGAGATTCAGAGCATTGCCGATGAAGAGAACCGGCAGGATTATGATTGAAGGAGAGATAATCATGAATCAGGAGACGGCTTACCCCGAGGATATCTGTTATGTCATTCTGCTGAGTCCTACGGAGCAGGACCGCAGGGATATGGAGATTATCAAGGCGCATGTCAAGCATCTGCAGGAACTGGAGCGAAGCGGGCAACTGGTATTATGCGGACCGTTCAGTGACAGTCCTGGAGGGATGGTGATTATCCGCGCAGCTTCCCGCGAGGCAGCGGCAGCTATCGCAGAGCGGGACCCGTATGTCACTTCGGGTATCCGCAGCTACGAGCTGCGCACCTGGGGCCTGTCCCATGAAGGCAACAGGCATATGGGCATAGCCGCAGATTAGGCATTGTATTAGGAATAATAGAGAACATAGAGTGAAGCGGAATCAGATGAAGCTACGGAGTGAAGGCGGCTTGCGCACCTTATAGTTCTGCTCATAAGCGTAGGCCAGTCTGATAAGCACCGGTTCTTCATAGGCCCGGGCGGAGAAGGTTACGCCGAAGGGGGCTCCGGCTGAGGTATAACCTGACGGCACAACGATGGACGGATATCCCGCTCTTGAGGTAATCCGTGCGCCGAAGTCAGCGGGGAACAGCAGGGCATCAAGCTGATGCTCGCGCATGGTAGCGTCGATCCCCAGCTCCTTGCAGAGCCTGAGATCTGTCATACGGTCACGAAGATATTGCGGCTCAGTGAAGGTGCCGGAGGTCGTATGTTCGGCATCTAGCAGGGTAGCTTGCCCGAACTTCAGCGTCTGGACCGGATGGGCATGATTGAAATCAATAATATCCTTCAGGGTGCGCATCGGTGCACCCGCACCCAGGCGGGCCAGGTAGGCGTTCAGCGAGGTTTTGAATTCATTCAGCACCACGGATGAATAGCTGATCTCCCGTGCTGTTGTAATCTCGGCCGGATCAATGATTGTCGCTCCAAGCTCCCGCATTCTCTCTACAGAGGCATTGAACAGCGCAAGCTGCTCCTCCGTCAGCTCCTCGAAGTAATAATCACGAGGAATTCCGATTCTTGCTCCCCGCAGACCGTCTGCATCCAGGAAAACCGTATAATCCTCATGAACCTTACCTCTGTTCGTACCCATAGCTGCATCGCCGGCATCCTGACCGAGCAGGGCATTCAGCAGAAGGACGGCATCCCGGACCGTTCGTGCCATAGGCCCGGCGGTATCCTGCGTGCTGGAGAGCGGCAGAATACCGGAGCGGCTGATCAGCCCCACCGTGGGCTTAATACCGATAATAGAGCCAAGATTGCCGGGATTGAGGATCGAGCCCGAGGTTTCCGTTCCGACGGATACCGTGCAGAAGTTACAGGCTACCGCTACCGCAGACCCGGCGCTGGAGCCTCCTGTCGGCGTGGAGATGTTGTAGGGGTTAAGCACCTGCCCGCCCCGGGAGCTGTAGCCGGAGGGCATGCCGTTCGTCATGAAGTTAGCGAATTCCGTCATATTGGCTTTGCCCATAATAATAGCTCCCGCCTCGCGCAGCATGCTGACGATGAAGGCATCCTCTCCGGCAAAAGAATCCGCCAACGCGAGCGAGCCCGCGCTGGTATGCATATTATCCCCGGTATTAATGTTATCCTTCAATAGCACGGGGATGCCGTGCAGCGGTCCGCGCGGCCCCTGATGCAGACGCTCAGCATCCAGGGATTCAGCGATGAACAGCGCATCCGGATTAATCTCCAGCACGGAATTGACGGTCAGGCCGCTTTTGTCATGATCGGCAATGCGCTCCAGATACATCAGGACTAATTGTCTGGACGTGATCTCTCCGGAATCCAGAGCAGTCCCAATCTCCGCTATGGTAGCCTCTACGATTTCAAAACTCATGCGGTCCACGCTTCTTTCCCTTTTGGATTTAGTAGTATTCTCCATCATATAAGCATAGTTTTGCCTGTCTTCATAGTGTTCTTTTGCGGGCGGAACGACCATGACTTTGGATGTAACTTTTAAACGGCTGATTAAAAGGGGTGTCCCTGTGGTTAAATACATCACAAGATTTAACAATACTACTTGCTGATATGATTAGGAGGAGTCGAACTTGAAGAAATGGACTACGATATTTATGGGTGTTATGCTGACTGCTGCCTTGGCTGGCTGCGGCAATAATGAGGAACTCAAACCCTCGGAGGGGGCTGCAACAGCTGCGCCTGCAGGGAACGCGGCTCCGGAAGCTTCTGCATCGGCTGCGCCTGCTGAACAGACTTCGGACGGAGTTCCAAGTGTAGAGGATTTGATTAAGAAGACGGTTGCTGCGTCTGATCAGCTGAAGAGCTTCGAGATGGAATCGCAAGTGAAGCAGAAGATCAATGTGAAGACGGCACAAGGGGACAATGCGCAAGATACCGATATGACCACGAAATCCAAATTCATTAAGGAGCCGCTGACGATGCATCAGGAGATACTGATGAAGACGGCCCAGGGCGACCAGAAGATTGAGCAGTATGTGACAAAGGACGGCTTCTATTCGCAGACGAACGGTGCGTGGATGAAGCTGCCTGCTACAATGGGTCAACAGGTCATTACCGCTATGCAGCAGTCTACTAACCCGGAGAAGCAGTTGGAGCAATTCAAGGCAATTTCCGAAAAGACAAAGATCACTGAGGATGGTGATAACTATATGCTGGCCGCAGAGGTATCCGGTGATGATGTCAAGGAGCTGGCGAAGACTTACATGAACCAGACCGGCGGCTCTGATCAGCAGATGGCTGCCATGATGGAGCAGATGAATATCAAAACCATGAATATTGCGTATGCGGTGGATAAAAAGACCTACTTCCCAACCCGTACTGAAGTAACCATGGTCATGGATATGATCAATGGGGACCAGACAATATCCATTGATATGGATATGAAGGCGACCATCAGCGATCACAACAAGGTTGATGAGATCAAAATTCCGCAGGAAGCGCTGGACGCGAAGGAAGTTGAAATGCCTTCTGCACCGTCAGCCCCGACAACTCCGTAACAGGCGTAACGGGCTGAATAGCAATGTAGCACATGGAAACGGCGCTGCTGTCCTTGTTAAGGACGGCAGCGCCGTTTTTTTGCAAATATAAGAATTTATAGGTTTCACACGATAAATTGTCCTTCTATGTTCTCGCTTAAACGGTACCGTCCTTTAAAAGGACGGCAAAGCCGTTTCCACTTGGTAAGTTGTTTTGGCGCCCCTGTAAAGTACCTGGGTGAACATCTTAGCTAAAGCCCCGCTTTGCGGGGTGATTTTATAAATTAAACGAGTTGCTGAGCATACCAAGGGCTGCGCCGGCAATGACGGAGGTGATCAGCTTGTAGAAAATATATCCGGTCACAATGTTGGCGATGGCAATCGGGTATAAGGTATCAATTCCCCGGCTGCCGGCGGTGTTCAGCGGATATTGAAACAAAGCCGTATTCATGCTGATGAAGACGAACAGGAAGGACAACGCCACCAGTGTGGTCGAGAAGGAGTACAGGCTGACAACGAGCGTGAGAATCGCCAGCACCAGCAGCGCCACGGCCGGAACGAGCAGTGTTCCCATCCGGGTAATCAGCAATTTAAAATCAAAGCTGACCTTCTCCAGCCGGAGAACGGCATAAGTGGCTCCGCAAGCAACGGCAAGGCCTGCCGCCGTCAATAGCAGCGGCTTCAGGAAGCCGGGGCCGAAGATGGCCGAGACATCCCATTTGATGAACAGGGTGAGGAAATATAAGGCCGTCAGCAAGGCCATAAGCCCCATAGTGATCAGGCTGTTCATGAAATGGGCCACAGGAATTTCCCTCATTGTACTGTACGGACGGGTAAGGGCTCTCAGATAAAAGCTCCAATACTGCTTGCCTACCGCCTGTGCCTGCTGTACACGTTCATCCTTGAGCAGGTTGTTGAGCTGCTCAGTTACCTTGCGCTGGGGCTGCGGTTGCCCAGGTTGGTTGTTGGGTCCCTCAGGATTCGTGAAGGGTGTTCCACCTTCCGGATTGTTCATGGTGATTCCTCCTTGTGAAATATATGGAAAATGCCATTGGCTATAGTATAAGGGGACTCACCGGGAAATTCTATAAATTTGCCGGAATATGCAGGAATTCATCCGAAAAAGCCCGTAAATCGTCGATAAACGTCGATTTACGGGCCGGGGCCATTCCTATTCCTGTGGTTCGTCCGCCACCCGGGCAAAGCCCTCTTCAGCGAGATATTCCTCCGCTTCAGCCGTCGTCTCGAAGGCCATCTCAAGCTGCAGTCCGGCATAGAGATACCACAGATCCTCTTCGAATCTCAGGCTCAGCGTATGGCCATCCTCATTCGTCCACAGCGACTGCGCTTCAGCTCCGCCAGTCTGCGCTTTTTTCTTTCTTTTGGAAGGGGCCGGGGCCTCGGGAATGTACATCAAGAGAGAGGTGATGGACGCATCCAGCAGCTCGCGCAGCGCAGCCTCCGAATAATCGCGGATATTGACCAGTCCCTTATCATCCGTCTCATAGCCCCGCAGCAGCCCGGCATAGACGAAGCCGTTCCCGTTCGGGTGAATATGCGAAGCCACGGTCTTCTTATCGTGCCGGCTCTGCTCCAGGTGATAATTCACCCGTCCCAGCGAGACCTTCCGCGCCTCCAGCTGGGGATAGGAATCAAGAATAGCTATTTTCTGTTCAAAAGTAAGCATATACGCCTCCGGTTTCCACTTGAAATATAAGAATTTATATGTTTTACGCTATAAATTATTGATTATACCACGCAGTGTGGCGCGGGACTACACGCGCTTCCCGGGCTCATGACTCTGCCAGCGGGAGCCGCAGCACAAAGGAGCAGCCTTGCGGCGGGTGGCTGCCCAGCTCCAGACTGCCGCCCATGGCCTCGGCCAGCAGTCTGCTGAACGTCAGGCCCAGCCCGAGTCCGCGAAGCAGGCTCTGCTTGCCCGAGCTGCGGTAGAAGGCTTCGAAGATCCGTTCCCGGCTATCCGGATGGATGCCCGGCCCGTTATCCGTAACGGTGATTTCGGCCTGCCCCTGCGGCGTAGGAGTAAGTTCAAGCTTCAATTGAAGCTTGCGGTCCGGCGTCTTCGCCTGCAGGCTGTTCCCCAGCAGATTCACAATAATCTGCTGGATGCGCAGCGGGTCCCCCCGCAGCACAAGCGGGGTCTCCGGCAGCAGCAGGATGGGCTTATTGACTTCCTCGCTCTGGGTCAGCATCCATTGATAGAGGATTTCCTCCAACAGCGGTGCTGCTTCAAGGTTATCGTGACGGACGGCAACCATGCCTGCCGTCAACGCATTGTAGTCCAGCAGGTCAGCGACCATATGCTGCAGCCGCCCGGTCTCAAGCAGAGCGATATCAAGGAATTCCCCGGCCTCCTCGCCTTCGACAACCCCCTCGCGTACTGCATGGAGCAGTCCTTTGATTGAGGTGACCGGCGTCTTCAGCTCATGGGACACGCCGGCGAGCATGATGGCCCGCGACTGCTCGAACTGCTGCAGCTTGCCCGCCATCTCCTGGAAGGAGACGAGGAGTTCGTGAATCTCGCGCTCTCTGGCCCCGGTCTCAAGCACGATATTATACTGGCCGCTGCTAATCTGCGCGGCGGCGGCGGCCACCCGTTGAACCGGCTTGGCCAGCTTGATCGATAAGAGATAGATCGTCAGCCAGCTTAAAATAATCAGGAAGACGATGATAATCGAAAAGAAGGTAATCTCCTCCGTCGGGATATGGCGCAGGGAGCGCTTGGACTGCATAACCAGCACTTGCCCCAGCGTGCCCTGGCCCCCCTGGATCTGCGCGGCAGCGGCCTTGTATTCCGAGGTCCGCGAATCGGTCAGGCTATCATTGAGCTTGTACCGCATCTCCTCGTCCGTCATCGGGGGCTGGGAGTACAGCAGCTCTCCTTCTGGTCCGGTGATGATTACACACATCTCCTCAGTTACCTTGAAGAAGCGTTTGCGGTCCTCCACCAGCTTATTCAGGTTCGGGGTAATCGCTAATTGGCCGTCTGTATCTACGCTGCGGTCAGCGATCTCCTGCGCCAGCAGGCCGGTCGTCTGCATCCGGTTGCTCATTGCCTCCTGCTGCATCCACCAGAAGGTGAACAGTGCCGTCACCAGCAGCCCAATGCTGATGATCAGCAGATACCGCAGAGTCCAGTAAGTGAGAATGGAGGTGGTCTTCTTCTTGTTGCGTTTCTTCTTACTCTTATTTATGTTGTCCATAATTGATATCCTGTTCCTCTCAGTGTGCGGATCTCGCCCTCACGTTCCGGCCAGTGCGACAGTGCCTGACGGAGCCGCTTGATGGAGAGATCAACAGCCCGGTCACTTCCATCGTAGTCCATCTCCCATACATGCTCCAGCAGCTGGTCGCGGGTGCAGATCTGATTCGGGCGTTCGGCCAGGAACAGCAGAACCGACATGTCGCGCGGGCTGAGGCTGACCTCCGCCCCGTTCAGAAAGATGCTGCGCGCCGAGAAATCGATGAACAGACTGCCGAAATGGCGCTTGCGGCTGCCGTCCGACCACTGCGAGGGACGGCGCAGCACCGCCTTCACCCGTGCGACCACTTCTTCGGGAATGAAGGGCTTGGACATATAGTCGTCAGCTCCGCCGTCCAGTCCCGCGAGCCGGTCATTGATGCCGTCGCGGGCGGTGAGCATGATGACCGGGCAGCTGCTCCGCTCACGGATGAGCTGCAGCAGCTCGAAGCCGTCCATCTCCGGCAGCATGATATCGAGCAGGACCAGTGAGGGCGGCGCCTCCTCGAAGGTGTCCAGGGCACTCCGGCCGTCTGCGGCCCGGGTGACGTGGAAGCCTGCTTTTCGCAGATAGGCACTAAGCACCCGCGCGATGGCTTCTTCATCCTCTACGATTAGTATCGATTGCATGAGCTTCAGTCCCTTAACTAAAATTACGACAATTCTAACATATTCCCGGCCTGTCCGCTTTGACTTATTCCCGACATATTGCTTTGGTAGAATGGGAGCCAAGCCAATAGAGCAGAGATAAGAATATGGAATGGAGGAGATTGTATGAAGAAGAGAACCGTCGCTATAACCGCAGCCATTGTAATTATTGCAGGAGCCATCACCGCCTTCATCTTAGTGAATAACAGCCTTGGCAATAAGGTGGAGATTGAATCGGTGATTCCTGAGCAGGCCCAGGATAGCGGAGCCCAGAAGGAAGGAACGGCCAATGCGGCTGCTGCCGCTGCTGCTGTAACACCGGAGCAGTTGAACGGAGCCTGGAATATTACAGAGCCGTCCAAGGTCTACTGGTCTGTGACCACATCCAAGGAAACCGTGAACTTCGTAGACCCCTCCGTTAAGGGAACCTGGAAGGTGAATCTGGAGGATGCCTCCGCGATGACCGGCGAAGGGTCGGTAGACATGAACGCACTTGATTCAGGAACAGCCCCACGGGACGAGCACGTCAAGGGAGCGGACTTCCTGTCCGTGGCAGAGTTCCCGGAAGCTACCTTCACGGTGAAGTCCTTCTCGGAGCTGCCGAAGGAATGGACAGAGGGTACCGCGGTGCCGGTACAACTGAAGGGGATGCTGACTGTGAAGGGCATTGAGAAGGAAGTCACGTTCGACTCGCAGGCCGCATACAGCGGCGGAGAGCTTAAGCTGTCGGGTACGACTACAGTAACCTTCGAGGATTTCGGCCTTAGCAATCCGCATTCCATCGTGCTGAGTACCGAGAACAACCTTGATGTGCGCCTGGAGCTTGTGCTTAAGAAATAATATAGGGTTTGGAGATTACCCTTCCCGTTGCCGTGGATTTGCGGCTGGCGGGGAGGGTTTTCGATGTAACTTGGGCAGGCGCGAAGGCGGTGGGGGCGGATGTATGCGTAAAACCGAACACATTAGGCTGGCGCGGGGTGTACGGCCGGAATGTAATCGAAAAAGCGAACACAATCGTTGCTGCTGCGGTGAGATATGGACATTGTGCTATCCATACAAGCGGTCGGTGAGAGAAGACTCTCAGAACTGGTGAGAGGTAGGCTGAGCACCGCCATAAAAGCATCCTTCACCCCTTAGGGGTAATTTCTTGTAACGGTGCAAATCCCCGCCTTCAGGTTAAGTATAAGAGATACATAATCATTGAACAGGACCATCAGGTAAGGAAGGGAGCAAGATACATGGATCGTAAGGCCAAAACCATACTGCAAAAATCGTTCTGGAGTGCCAGCGGCTGGAAGGGCACGTACGGGACTTTTTCCGGTGAAGATTTCGACTATGCCAAGAGCAAGGGGGTCATGTTCGATCCCCTGACGATCACCCATGATGAGCTGGTGGAGAAACTGCGGGTGCTGCACAGCGGAAGCGTGACCCGGGACAAGGTGGCGGCGGGTTTCCTGCACAGTCTATCTACCCGGAAGGTTCATCTGCGGAGCGCCTTGTCCAGTTGGGCCTTGACCTCGGAGCTGTCTGCGCATGCCTACGCCCAGCCTCCTGCTAAGCAGCCAAGGTATAGCAGCTGTGCGGCCTGTGATGCCGGGCATCTGATGTCTGATCAGCAGTACAACGCTGTAGATCTGAATGTGCTCAATTTCGAGCGGGTCAAATGGGGTGGCATCCGCCTCAATAAGCTGTTGTATTGCTGGTTGGATCTGGAGCTGTTTAGCCGGGAAGAGGAGGTGGAGGCAACTCCGCAGGATCTTCGTATTTTGCAGGACATGGCCGAGGCCGTGAAGCTATGCGGCAGTAAGGACGGGGCACGGAAGCTGGAGAAGCACTGGAAGAATATTTTCCCTTCTAATCAGTATGAGCGGGATGTGGTGATGGAGATCTGGGGATATGCCGGTATTCTGGTTCCGCAGGAGGAGCCGCGTCAGGGCCGGGGCGGAGGCAATGACTTCAACGCTGTAGCCAACTGGCGTGGGGAGGACGGTTATTCGGAGGAACGCCTGAATTCGTTGTTCAAATATAAGAATGTATAGGCTTCACGCTATCCATTATCCTTCTATTTCTCGCTGAAACGGTACCGTCCTTTAAAAGGACGGCAAAGCCGTTTCCACTTGGGGCTGTAATACACACTTGTCTAGAGCTGGAGGGTCCTGCCGGAAGGCGGACATGTACACACCAGGGAGATTTTGATAGAATCAGAGGGACCTGAGCTTCATTAAGAGGAGGAGATTACTATGGCAGCAGATAACGCTTACACGATAAAATGGGGCATTCTCAGCACAGGCTGGATCGCCCATCAATTCGCAACAGATCTGGCCCATGCCAGCAACGGCGTGGCTTATGCAGTCGGCTCGCGCTCGCAGGAAAGCGCGGATAAATTCGCAGCCGATCACGGCATTCCTGTGGCATACGCCACCTACGAAGAGCTGGTGAATGATCCTGATGTGGACGCCATTTATATCGGCACACCGCATCCGTTCCACCGGGAGAACGCGCTGCTGGCGCTGCGTGCAGGTAAGGCTGTGCTGTGCGAGAAGCCTTTTACCGTGAATAGTGCTGAACTGGAGGAAGTCGTGGCCTATGCCCGGGAGCACAAGCTGTTCCTGATGGAGGCGATGTGGAGCCGTTATATCCCGGCGCAGGTGAAGGTGCGGGAGTGGCTCGCAGCCGGGAGAATTGGTGAAGTGCGGCTGGTGAAGGCGGACCTTGGCTTCCGCGCCGACTGGAACCCGGAAGGACGTCTGTTGAATCCGGCCCTTGGCGGCGGAGCACTGCTGGATGTCGGAATCTATCCAGTCTCCTTCGCCTCGATGGTCCTTGGACCGCATCCTGAGAAGGTCAGCAGCACCGTTCATATCGGAGAGACTGGCGTGGACGAGCACTTCTCGCTGCTGCTGTCCTACGGCGATGGCGTGTCTGCTTCTCTGAACGGGGGCGTGCGCCTGAACATGCATGAGGAAGCTTATGTCTACGGAACGGAAGGGCATATCGTGGTCAAAGGCACGCTGGTCAATCCCAAGTCTGCTGAGCTGTACATGAACGGCGAATTAGCAGAGATGTTCGAAGATGAACGCGCTTCGATTGGCTATGCCTTCGAGGCGGAAGAAGTGGGCCGCTGCCTTCAAGCGGGACTTACTGAGAGTCCGGTAATGACCCTCGATGAATCCTTAGCCATAATGAAGCTGCTGGATACTGTCCGGGCACAATGGGGGCTGAAATACCCCGGCGAATAACCGCCGGTGTGAGGCTTCTGGAAAGGGGGAGACCAAGTGACATTGACTAATGATCGTTATCAGGGTTGCCTGCAGGGGCTGGCCGCCGGAGATGCGCTGGGAACAACTGTAGAGTTCCAAGCCCCAGGCACCTTCAAGCCAATGACAGATATTGTCGGCGGCGGGGTATTTGCTCTGCAGCCGGGTCAGTGGACGGATGATACCTCCATGGCTCTCTGCCTTGCGGAGAGTCTGCTTGCCCTGCAGGGCTTCGATCCGGCAGATCAGATGCAGCGTTATGTGAAATGGTACCGCGAAGGCGCACTCAGCAGCACCAGCCGGTGCTTCGATATCGGTAACGCAACGCGCGAAGCGCTGCACCGGTATGAAGCAAGCGGGGAGGCTTACAGCGGTTCAGAGGACCCGTTCTCTGCCGGTAACGGCTCAATTATGCGTCTGGCTCCGGTGGTGATGTACTATGCGGAGCACCCCGCGGAGGTGATCCGCTATGCAGCGATGAGTTCAAGAACCACACACGGGGCCGCCGAGTGTCTTGCTGCCTGCCGCCTGCTAGCGGCATATATTCTCGCCGGGCTGCACGGCTGGAGTAAGCAGGAGATGCTGGCGCCGGAGGCCTTCCGTGAATGGCTGGATGAAGATACGCTGACGCCGCATATGCTGAACATCAAGCAAGGCTCCTACAAGCTGAAGGAGCCGCCACAGATTCAGGGATCGGGTTATGTCGTGGAGTCGCTGGAGGCGGCGCTATGGGCATTCCATAAGTCGGACAGCTTCGCAGAGGGCGCACTGTTCGCCGTGAACCTTGGCAATGACGCCGACACCACCGGGGCCATCTACGGCCAGATCGCCGGAGCCTACTACGGCCTCAGTGGCATCCCGGCCGAATGGAGCCGCAAGCTGGCGATGCGTGAGCTGATCAGCGACTACGCGGGCCGGTTGTTCACGGAGCGGGTGCAGTAACAGTAAGCGGGAATAAGCGGCATGAGATAGGCTGGGCGCATTTGTTGAGCGCTCAGCCTATTTTTCGTGCAGAGCATGAGGTTACGTTCGAAGCAATTATGGAAGATAAGTGTATTCTGCGCAACTAAAAAACGTGAAATGGCAGGCCGTCCTCTGCTAACTGTAGTCTGTACAACTAAATTTACCCGAATGGTTGAGAACCGAGGAATAGAGGTATTTCAGGTATTTCATACAGTAGAATGTTGCGTAATGGGCGAAAAATAGCCTTTATTCAACATTCAAATGTACCGAATACAATAGAATCTATTTCGATGCCCTTTTTACAGCATTCTATTGTACAAAGTACAGTTACTACTGTTCGAGCTCCGACAGCATCCGATAACTGCTCCAGTAGGTGGTGGCTCGTTATAGCTCTGATGTCTGCAGTTATCTTTTTCGGAACAAGGCCGTCCACAGAAAAGCTTCACCGAACAGATTCTCACTCTGCTCCGTCTGGCGCATCCGCCGGAACCGGATATTCTCGTAACTGCCGAAGAACGTCTTGAGCTGCTCCTCCGTGAACCCTAATCCGCCTCTCATCCGCCGCTGACGGTAGACCTCCCAATCGGTAATCTCTGCACCCATGGAACCTGCTGCGAAGCAGGTCAAGCCGAAATAACCGCCGGGCGTAAGCGCCCTGTCCAGCAGTTCCAGATAGGTGGCTCTGCGGTGGGGATAGATGTGATGGAAGCATCCGCTGTCATAGATGAGGTCATAGCTCCCGGGCGTCAGTTCCAGGTCAAAGATATTCCCGCAAGTAAAATTCACCTCGACCTGATGTGCCGCTGCACGCTCCATTCCCCAATTGACCGCTGCCTGAGAAATATCCACAGCGTCCACCTTACAGCCCTGACGGGCCATGTACACTGCATTTCTGCCGCCTCCGCAGCCTAGCTCAAGCACCCGGCCCGGGGTGAGCACCCCGCCGCTGAAGGATTCCACCAGATTCTCATCGGGACAATCCCGGAAAAAGGGAATGCCCTTCTCCTTATCCGCATAGAACTCATCCCACCACTCTCCCTCCTCCCGGAAAAAAGCGTCCAGCATCCTCAGCGTGTCCTCATGGCTATAAATCGTTTCATCATTCATTCTTCTCAAAGTCTCCCTTCCTGTCATCATGCGGCAAACCAAATGTACACTATGAGACAATCCAGACAGTAACCCTCCTAAATTATGTTATAATATTCCGGAAATATGTTCTGTGCGGTTGGTTGCAGGAAGCGGAAATACTAAGAGAGGGAGGGAAGCGTATGCTATGGACGGCAAGTCTATCCAGTCTGCTGCTTAAGCCGGACAACCGGCAGCGGCATAGCCTATTACTTCAGGAAATTGCCAGTTATATCAGCACCCACATCCTGAATCACCCGCTGCTTGCGGAAGATTGCGGGCATATCAGCATCCTGCTGGATGGATCAACGGCCTTAGGGATTGTGGACGACAGCTCGGATATCGATCTGATCCTGGTCTGCCGGGATGAACGCTATGAGCTGATTACGAGCCGGTTTGAACGGGCGGGGCTGATCCCGGAGGGAAGCAGCTTGTTTGTCGATGTGCATCTGCCCGGCGGCAAAACAGGACATTACACCCTGCTCAAATTAGCGGAGCTGGGGCAGGCTCTGGGGAAGGGGCAACTGGACTGGTTGTGGAATGCATCCGTTTCCTGTATCTATCATGATTCGCTGGGCTTGAAAGAGTTGTTCGCGCAAGCGGTTCCGCTGCACCCGGATCTTCTAATGAACCTGCGGAAGAAGACATACATAGACCTACGGAGTGCTGCCAAAAGCCTGGATAATCCCGTGCGCCGGGGAGAGGCTTTTCCGATTCTTTTTCAGGCGGTCGAGGTGTTCAAGCAGGCCCTGCGCTGCGCCATTACGGTGGAGGGCTACCCCTACCCGTATGATAAATGGCTTGTACAGGTAGCAGAGCAGCTTCCAGTGGGAAAAAGGGTGCTTGATTGCATGAAGGACTTCCGGCTCTACCTGTCAGAAGATATTTCATACGCGCCAATGTACCAGGAGGATAACAGCTTTGTGAAGATGGAGAAGCGGGTCCGTCAGGTGCTGCTGGAGGAATTCCTCCTGCGCGGCGTTGATGAGCCTTGGCTGGTGGAATGGTGGAAGTACTTCGAGGATTGACGGGATTAGAGAATAAGAGAGAGGTGACAAGATGAAGGACAAGGTGTGTATTCTGGGACTCCCCTTCTCCAAATTGACGCTGGAACAGACGACTTCGCTGCTGGACGAGCAGATCATGGACGGGCAGGGAGGGCTGTTTCATCTCATTACGGCGAATCCGGAGATTACCCTGGCGAGTCAAACGGACAAACAGCTGCGGGAGATCATCGACTCGGCAGATCTGATTGTCCCTGACGGGATCGGCATTGTGATGGCGGCGCGAAGACAAGGCAATCCTATTGCGGAGCGGGTGACCGGCTATGACCTGCTGCTGAGTTTACTTGCGAGGGGAAATGAGCGGGGTTGGCGTTTTTATTTTCTGGGGACAGATGAGTCTACTAGCAGACTGGCAGTGGAGCAGATTAACACGCGCTATCCGCAGGTGAAGATTGCCGGGAGGCATCACGGGTTCTTTGCACCTGACGAAGAGCCAGGGATTATTGCCAGTATTCAGCAATCCAAGCCGGATGTGCTCATTCTTGCCATGGGTGCTCCGTACTCAGATAAATGGCTGTATAAGCACAAAGACGAATTGCAGGGGATTAAGCTTGTTTTTGGCGTGGGCGGAAGTCTGGATGTGATCTCCGGGAAAGTACGGCCAGCACCGGCCATCTGGAAAAAAATGAATCTGGAGTGGGCGCACAGACTGTTGTTCTCACCCGTCGCCAAAGGCCAGAAGTCACGCTGGCGCAGACAATCTGCGCTGCCGAAGTTCGTCTACCGGACGATGATCCGTAAATGAAATCTGCAGGCAATAGTCTTATAGAGAAAGGGGCTGAGCCCATGTCCAAGAGCTTTGAAGTAACACTCCAAAAAGTAGTCGATCACTCTTACTCTATTGAAATCGGTGAGCATCTGTCCGCCTCATTAGTTCGCGATTTGCAGCAGGGGCTGCTTACGGGGATTAGCAAATATGCAATTATTACAGACTCTACGGTGGAGTTGTTATATGGCCGTCCTTTACTAGAGCTGCTACGTCATGAGGGATTCCAAGTGGAATTATTCTCGTTTCCGGCGGGGGAGAGCTCGAAGACCCGGGAGACGAAGGCAATGCTGGAAGACCAGCTGCTAAGCCATGCCTACGGCAGAGATTGCTGTATTATTGCGGTGGGGGGCGGAGCGGTGACGGATCTGGCGGGCTTTGTGGCAGGAACCTTTGGCCGGGGAGTACCTTCGCTGAATTATGCTACCACCTTGCTGGCAGCAGCAGATGCCTCCGTTGGCGGCAAAACAGGCGTGAACACCCCTGTCGCCACGAACCTGATCGGCGTCTTTCACCAGCCCCGTAAAGTATACATAGATTTGGCCGCCTGGCGTACACTACCGTCCCGTGAGTTCAGAAGCGGTCTGGCCGAGACCATCAAGCATGCCTGTCTGGGGGATGAGCAGTTCTTCAGTTACCTGGAAGCGAACATGGACAGAATCATTACAGAAGAAGGGGAGCTGATCCTGGAGGCCGGGGTGTGTGAGCATATCGCGCTGACGAATTGCCGGATCAAATATGAAGTGGTAGAGCAGGATGAGCATGAAAGTAATCTGCGGCAGATTCTGAATCTGGGGCATACGGCAGGCCGGGCGCTTGAGGCGCTCAGTGGTTACCGGCTGCTGCATGGCGAGGCCATTGCTGTGGGCCTTGTTATTCAGGCGAAGCTGGGTGTGAAATTAAGTTATATGACGGAAGAGCAGGCTAACCGTGTGGTGGCTTTGCTGAAGAAGGCGGGGCTGCCGACAGAGATTCCAAATTATATTACAAACCGCGCGCTCCTAGATAAGATGTACACGGACAAAAAAGTGCGCAGCGGCCGCATCCGCTTCGTCTTCCAGGACGGCATCGGGAGGATGAAGCTTTTCGCAGACGGCTCGTATTCCGTTCCGGTAGAGGAGTCAGAGGTGATGGAGCTGCTGGAAGAGTTACGCGCAAACCATTAATCACTCTCGATTTCGTTTCAAACATAGAATCGTCCATAATGAATACGGGCCAACTCAATTTTCACTCTGCGAAAGTGGAGTTGGCCCATTCCATTCTCCTTGCTATAAATAAGTTCCAAAATAATACTCAACCTTCTCTTTCGCATAACGATCTATGCCAAGCCATGAATCTACGGATACGAAGTCCGTCCCTCTGCCGCGTTCCGGTCCAAGCCGCTCCTCAGAAGCTAATATACCTGCAAACCCCCATATTTCCATCATAGCATCTCGTTCATACTGGTTGGAGGCTAATACATTCTTCCAACGCTTCTCTAATTTACGTGCGGAATCCGTCTCAGCGCAGGCATCCACCTCTGCCAGTAAATTTTTGAGAATCTGAACATCCTCAGATGTCACCTCTACCGGTTCCTCCTTCGCTAGCAGTTCTATATCCATCCAGCAATATAGGAGCCAATTTAAGCGGACACCACCCCATTTTACCCGTTCAAAATTCAAAATATTAATATCGGCATTATTCCATTCTTCATGAGTCATTAATTTATGTTCGTTACAATAGAAGCAATGGCTGTAGCTGGCACGCTCCAGAAGCTTGTCACTATATTTATGCTGAATAAGGTTGCTGGTTAATGCATAGCTGGATAACCCGCTTCTCAGATGTACTTCTCTTGTGGATAAGCTATGTAAAAAGGCAGCAGCTAGCCTGTCCTTCGTCATCTCATGCTCTAGCAAATAACAAATTCTCGAGACACACTCATCATGCGTCATCGTCACAGGATCGAACATCACCCCTTTGCTTTTAGCATATTCAAACTCTTCTCCTGCAAAAGGAGTCTTGTCCCGGCAGGCTTCCATCCCTGCGCAGACCAGAACGTTTTGTTTAATATTTTTTTCGCTTTAGCGTCCATCATTTCCCTCCAATTCATTTAATTACGTTATATAGTATCATCGTGACTATTAATCTTTCAATATATGAAGCAGAGGTCACCTTGCTCATCCCGTCACTGATCTGCGGCTCCGCGCCGTTCGCAATATCCGCAGCCCCGAGGAATCTCTATCCGCCACGGTGAGAGGAGGAGTGAGGCGGATTCACTGCGGCGCCATTGGCGGATACCCCTACGCCGTCCGTGTACACCATTTTTCCGCCGTAATAACCGGTTCCCAGCACCAGGCCGCATGAAGCCACAGATACGGCTATATACAGCGCTAACGGTATTCTCACAAACGCCCGGTTTCCTTTCCAGAGCATCAGCAATCTCCAGGCCGCGATCAGAGTTACTGTCCAAGCGGTTAATGTCGCAAGCGTCTCATGCGGTTCTATGAATGAGGTTACTCCGCGCGCATCATCATCGGGACCTGTCGCAATAGCGGCCCAAGCCCCGGCGGCGGCCAGAAGCCATAACCATAACCCCTGTCCGGGCGGCAGAGCGCGTCTCCTCACAGCGAGCACCGCATCATAGCCGCAACCAATAATGATCAGAGCAATCGGGAAATGTACGATAATCGGATGAATATGTGCCAATATTTCAGTGAACATTCTTCAAACCTCCAGTTCTCAAAGTTATTGCCGGGTGGAACCCTTGGTTTCAGGGAGAATGACCGTAAAGGTGCTTCCCTGATGAAGGGTGCTCTGGACCGCGATTCGGCCTCCGTGTCTGTTGGCGATCTCAGAGGCAATAGCAAGACCCAGACCGGTGCCGCCATGTTCCCGTGTCCGGGCCTGATTGACACGGAAGAAACGTTCGAATAGATGGGGGATATCAGCTTCGGGAATGCCGCATCCTGTGTCCTGGATGGATAACCCGACCGTACCGTTGCCGTTACGGGATATCCCCAGTGTGACCTTATCCCCTGCGGAAGAGTATTTCATCGCATTATCCAGAAGAATGTAGAGCAGCTGGTCGATCTGTTCGCTGTCTCCGGTGAAAAGAAACGCTTCTTCCGGGTGGTCAATATCCAGCTGCAGGGTCACTTGTTTCTCGGCGGCCATCAACTGCATTCTTGCTGCGGCGAAGGATAGGCTGTGCTTTAAGTCGAACGGCTTATGGGCGGTATGCTGCAGGGGAGAGTCGTTCCTGGCCAGCGTGAGCAACTGCTCTGTCAGTCTGTTCATGCGCTGCAGCTCCTCCTTCATATCCGCAAGAACCCTTTGCTGAACAGGGGACAGCTTCCCCTTCTCCTCCTCCAGAATATCCACGGCCAGTTGAAGTACGCTTAAGGGTGTTCTTAACTCATGGGAAGCATACGCTGTAAATTTCTGCTGCCGGGCAAACGCCTGTCTAATGGGAACCATGGTCCGGCCGGCGAATAGGTACCCGATGAAGGTGGCTGCAGCAAGCAGAAGCAGAGTAATGGCTGTGAGCAGCAGCCTCATTTGCTGAAGCAAGGCCTCCTGCCTCGTGACATCTTCACCGATAAGTATGATGTGCTGAGCTGCATCTCCGGCCGACATACGCAGTACAGCATACGTTGTCATACGATTACCGGAAGAAATGCGGAGATGAACATGGCTTTGGTCAGGTTGAGCGTCAAGCTGCTGCCGGATGGAAGGAGCGAGCAGCGGATTCTCCCTACCGGGGGACTGCGCAGCGATCGACCACGCACTGTCCGTAATTGCCGCGAATTGGTCGCTCTGCAAATATTCCCACTCCATCGCATGGTCTGCCTGCCGGCGCTCCTGTGATTCTTCCGCATCCTGCGGGGAGATATGGAGCCATTCTTCCCGGGCCTTGTATGCTGCAGCTTCGAGATTATGATTCTCATCCCTGTGGATTACTTCGGACAATGCATAATAGAAGGAGACCGCCATAATCAGCAGAATCAATCCAATCATGGTGCTGTAAAAGAGGGTCAGATGCTTGCGCGTGTTAGGTATCATCCGGCTCAGCTCCAGGATTTATTAAGCGGTACCCTCTTCCGTGTACACTCTTGATCAGCTTTACCGGAAAAGGATCATCGACTTTCTTCCGCAAGAGCCGGATGACTGCATCGACGGCATTCAGCGTTACATCCGCTTCATTGCCCCAGACATAACTCAGAATCCGTTCTCTTGACAATACGGTTCCAGGATGCCGGACGAAGTACTCCAGCAGCTGAAATTCACGCCGGGTCAGTGTAAAAGAGACACCGTCACGTTCAGCCTCCTGGGTATCCGGAGTCAAAAGCAGCCCGCCAACGGCAAGCTTGTTCATCGTGCCCTGAACCTGCTTTCTGCGGTCCAGGGCAGTGATCCGGGCTAGCAGCTCCTCGAAGGCGAACGGCTTGACTACATAATCATCTGCCCCTGTCAGCAGCCCGTTAACCCGGTCTTCAATCTCGCCGCGTGCAGTCAGCATAAGGATGGGGGTGTTGTCGTTCCTTGTCCGCTGTTGTCTGCACAGCTCAAGTCCGGTTTTGCCGGGAAGCATCCAGTCCAGAATGTAGAGATCAAATTCCCCTGCAGCAAACCATGTCTCGGCTTCATCCGAATGCTGGACCCACTCGCTCAGATGTCCGGCTTGCTTAAGCTTGTACTGGATCATATAGCCCAGCTTGGAATCATCTTCCACCAAAAGAATTCGCATAGCAGCAAGCCCGCTTTCTTCATTGAATGATTATGGATACCGCTCCCGCGCAGTTCCTGTAAGACCCAGTATAGCCGTTATTAATGAAAAAATAATGAAATTCCAAGCACAAAAAGAGATAAAGAACCTCTATGTGCAATAAAGGCTCCTTATCCCGGTTAGGTTAAAGTATGAGGCTCAAGCTGTCCGCAGAATCAACAATAAATACCGGCACGGCAGCTTCGCCGAGATCAGTCTCCACCGAGCCATAGCCATTCTCAAATTGGCCGCTGATGACGGCGGAGCCGGTATACGGAGGCACCTGGCCTTGAAGAAGCAGGTAACGTCCATTTGCGAGCGCGACGGTTCTTCCGGCAGAGTCGAGGATAATCTCACAGGAGAACATCACCTTCTCATTGAGATGAAGCTCAAGCTGTGCCGCATCAATTGGAGTATAGGCGGCGGCCTCCTGGTAGAGCTCCGTGAATTCATAACTTCCGTTCACCTGGCGGAAAATAGCTGTCCGGCCATCGGCCCCATCGGTCAGATCGTTGTCCGCAACGCGGATGGAGCCATCCTCCGCCATAAGCTCATAGCTGCTGCCCGTGAAGCTGAACAGCAGGGAGATACCTTCCGGCCGGATGGCATAGCCTGTGAAGGTGCTGCGTCCGTCAGTCTCACCGCTGTTAGCTACAACTACTGGAACTTCGGAGTAAGCGGATAACGGCTCGTCAAAAGAAAGAGCGCTCAGCATCCCCGAACCCGGGACTACCTCCCCGGTCCGGGTGGAGACCGTGCCGTCCCCGCCCATCTCGGCGTAGACCAGCTTGCCGCCAGCATCTACTCCAGCTACGGCTACCTTGGCACCGTACTTGTCAGTAACGGACGCTGTAAGGGAGTAGCTGCCCGGCACTTCGCCGCCCGGCAGCAGCCGTACCGGCTCGGCGGTATTCCAGGCCAGCGTTGCGGCTGCGGTCTCCGCCGAGGTATCCTGCACCGGAGCCAGCTCGGCATAGAGCCTGATGGCATCCGCATACCGGCCGCTGCGCACATGGCGCGTGCCCTCACGGAGCAGCCGGGCGATGCTGTTATCGATCAGCTTCAGCACCTTGGAGCTGGTGATGCCGGCAGATGCCGCATAGCTGCGGTAGCGGGCAGCATGTCCGGCGAAGACTGCGGTGAGGTCACCATCCAGATCCTTGTTCAGGATGAGCGAAGCGCTCTCCTGAACCTGCTTGTTAAGCCAAGGCGCGGTATAACTATGATTCTTATAAGCTTCTTCCATAGAGAGGGCGCTCTCCAGCATAGGCCCGAAGCTTCCGGCTGCGGCCAGAGCCTTGAGCCCCGCGGTATCATAGGCCTTGAAGCTCGCAGCGAGCAGCTTATCCTTGGCGGCGGTTCCCCCGTAATAGTCTGCCGGAATCTGCAGCAGGCTCCATTTGAGACTGTCCGTACTGTCGCTGCCCGTCCCGGAATCTGCCCTCTTAGTCGAACCTGCGGTAAGTCCGGCCAGATACTCATCCTTGAACTGCCGGAACCCGGCTGTCATCTTGTCTGAGACGCCTGAATCCGCCGAGAGCTGGCGATAATAGGCTTCATAGGGACCGCCCGGCGTCATATACTTGCTCTTCAGGCTGAGCAGGTAGGCGTAGCTCTCCATCATCCCTGCGAAATCCTTCACAGTCAGCTGGTCCGCAAGCGTTAAGGACAGTCTGCTTAGACTGCTGCGGATGCCCGTTATGGGAGCCAGCTCTGCCAGTCTTGCCGATATTTCTTCTTCTTTATAAGAAATCGCGTGGTTGGCCGCTGCTTGGCGGTACCGGTTCTCGGCGGCGATAAGCTCCCCGGCAGCGTACAATTCACCGGCTTCTTGTACATCCTTAAGCTTATTTTTAATCCCCAGCGCCTTCTGTCCCAGCGGGAGCAGCATCAAAATACACAGAATAATCATAATATTCCGCAGGGTTACAGCCCGTATGATCGTCATATAATATAGCCCCTTTATTTATAGATAAGGATAGAGCGGCAGTCCGCTTCTAACCTTATACTTCAGGGTCCCAGCGGTACTTCAGCTCACGGATCTCCTCTACCTTGGCATCCAGGCCGTTCCACGGCTCATAAGGGTTCGCGGCAATGAGTCTGGATAAGCGCAGGAACCGGTCCTTGGGCAGCTCCTGCACATAGCGGCCGATCATGCCGGAGTAGAGCAGCGCGTATCGCTTCATGCGGACCGCAGCACTGGCAACGGCGGCCATAATGACCAGCCCCGTATCCATTTCGAGAATCTGCACCTCGTAATTCTTGACATAGCGCAGGGTGCGGTCTTTGATCAGCTCGGGGCGGACCCTGGCGATCTCCCCGATATATTCAGCCAGCAGCGGCTCGAAGTCCTTCAGCAGCAGCTGCTCCAGCTCCAGCGTCATGTCCTTGCGCAGCTGGAAGCCGTGCAGCAGGGCGACACGCTGGCGGGAGATCCGGTCTCCGCGCAGCAGCACGGAGATCTCGCGCAGCTTCTCATAAGCGAGCACATCATTCTCGCGCAGTACCGTCACGGCTTCCTGGCGGTTCAGCTCCAGATCTTCCTTGATGCTATAGATATTTCGGCCAAGCAGTTTGTTCAGCGCATACAAATTTTCGTTCTGCCGTACTTTTCGCTGCGTATAGTAGACCAGTCCGGCTAATACGAGACCGCCTGTGCCGCACAGCACCATCTGCTGCAGATTCTGTCCGAAATAGATTCCGGCCAGGGTCAGCAGGAGAATAACGAGCAGCCGGGTCTGTACCCTGCGCCCGGCCTGGGACACTGCATACTTCTCCACCGGAGTCAGCGAAGCGCGGCCGCAGCGGGTGCAGCGTTCCTCGCCCAGCGCGGTGTAACGGTGACAGCGGCGGCAGATGCGCAGCTTCTCGAAGGCGTAACGGGGGGCTTTGAAGGGACGGAAGATCACCGGTTTCTTTTTACTCACGGGCCGTATCTCCTCCGTTCAATGCAGCCAGCAGGCGCTCGTCGATATCCTCACGGGTGAGCGGCTTCCGCTGGCGGGAAGCATATAGAATGATCTGAATCACAGCATAGAGAAACGTTATCCCGAGTATGGCGTATGTAATCATGGAACTCTTCCTTTCTGCTCTGGTTACGGTCTTTTAATCAAATATTCAGGAAAGCGGCGTATACTTAGAATAGTCTATCCGGCTCAGGATGGCGATTGCCACTAGCGGAAGTGCCGGTCCAGCGGTCACTATGTTGAAGTTTACAAGGTTTAATTATATCATAATGGCATGCTATTGACAGAATTTAGCTATGCGTTACGGATCTGCCATATCCGCCTAATTTCACACAAGAGGAGCCCTATTTATGCTTCGTAACGAACGTTATTTCAGCAAGGCCAAGAATAGACTGCAGCGCATATTGCCTGTATTGCTCATGATCTTATGCATCACTGTATCTCCATATGCTGCTTCGCGAGCCAGCGCGGCTTCAGCCGCACCGTCACATATTGACGCTGTGCTGCTGATCGATGTCAGCAACTCGATGAACAAGAGCGACAAGAACAAGATAGCCAATGAAGCGATGAAGATGTTCATAGATATGCTGTCCACCCAAGGCGATAAGGTAGGCATTGTGGCCTACACCGATAAGGTACAGCGCGAGAAGGCGCTGCTCGGCATCAAATCCGCCGGCGACAAGGAGGATCTGAAGAATTTCATCGACGGGCTTAGCCGCGGACCCTACACAGACCTGGCGGTCGGGATGGAAGAGGCAGTGAAGGTGCTGGAGAACGGCAGCGATCCCGGCCATGAGCCAATGATTGTCATGCTGGCGGACGGCAACAATGACCTGAATGAAGCCAGCGGCCGGAAGCAGTCCGATTCCGACAAGGAGCTGAAGGCAGCAGTAGAGTCTGCCAAGCAGAAGGGGTATCCCGTATATAGCATAGGGCTGAATGCAGACGGCAAGCTGAACAAGAATATTCTGGCCGGACTGTCCGCCGAGACAGGCGGCAAGGCGTTCACCACGAATTCTGCCGATGATCTGCCGCAGATTCTCAGCGAGATTTTTGCCAGCCACTTGAAGCTGAAGGTGGTGCCGGTGCCGTCCATTACGGCAAACGGCGATTATCAGGACGTAACGGTGAACGTGCCGAACAGCAGCGTGCTGGAAGCGAATATCTCCATTATGTCCTCGAAGCCGGTGACGGCGAAGCTGAGCGATCCTTCCGGCAAGGAAGTTGCTATTCCCTCGGATAAGGTGTTGCTGTCGAAGTCGTCCACCTACACCCTGATCAAGCTGCTCGCGCCGGAGCAGGGGGACTGGAAGCTCCAGGTCAAGGGTGTGCCGAAGGATAAGATCGATATTAATCTGGTGTTCAACTACGATCTGGAGCTGAAGCTGGATGCTCTGCCAGCCAAGTCTTACGGCAAAGGCGACAAGGTGGAGATCTCTTCCCATCTGTACAGCAACGGGGCGGAGGTAACGGAAGGCAGCCTGTATCAGGAGATGAAGGCGGTGCTGCTGGCAACTGATGTCGATACCGGCCAGGTGCAGGAGATTCCGCTGGACAATTCGGGTGCTGCGTTTAAGGGCACTTTTGAGATACAAGACAGTCATGAATATAAGCTGAAGGTCCGGGCCGAGGAGAGCAGCTTCTACCGCGAGAGCGACGAGCTGACGATCAATGCCAAGACGGGAACGGTGGCGACTACCCCGCCGTCAGCAGGCACTCCTGCGGGCGAAGAGCCTGCTGAGGAGAAGACCTCGAACACGCTGTACTATATCATCGGCGGTATTGTGCTGCTGCTGGCTGCTGCTGCCGCATTCTGGCTGCTGCGCAGTAAGGCTAACCGGGGGTTCGTCGGACAACTGGTAGTGGAAGTGGTGGACGGCAACACCGGAGAGAAAACCTATCCGCAGTACAAGAAGCTCGCCGCCTTCCGCGGCAAGTTCACTCTGCACCAGCTCCTGCAGCTTGCTCCTGAACTTAAGGAGAGCGAAAAGCTGGTCTTCACCCCGGGAACCCATGACCGGCTCCTGCTGCGCGGGGGCGAAGGGATCTCGGTGGAACGCTCAGGGCGTGCTGCTGATACCTCGCGGGGCCTGGAGCTGAAGAGCGGGGACCGGGTAACAGTCTCTCTGCAGACGGTAGACAAGACGATTCTATTGGAATATTTGATCTGATAAGCAGGCTAAGTGTATGCTCCCGAAGCGATTATATGAAGTGATTCGGGCTGCATAGGCTATCACAACTTTTGGGGGAGAACCTATGAAACCGGTAGTAAGAGAACATATTCAACAGCTGGATGTATCGCTTGGCGGAGGGATCGTCAGCGACAAGATTAGAGTGGATACCATCGACAACCCGATCCTCATTATCGGGCTTGGCGGCACGGGCATCGATGCCCTGCTGCGGCTCAAATACCAGATTAACCGCCGCTTCAAGCTGCCTGAAGATCCGTTGTCCAAGAAGAAGCGGGATAAGCCCGACAACGTGGAATTCCTGGCGTTCGAGACCAATGAACAGGACCGCGGCAAAAAATACAAGGGCATCGGCCTCGATCCGCAGAATGAATTCGTGCTGCTGGCCAATGCCGAGATCGGCGGACTGCTGCAGAACCGCAGCATCCTGGATTCTTACATTACAGACTGGCTGTCGCCGGAGCTGAGCATCACAGACGGCATGAACGGAGCCGCCGGGGTGCGCCAGGCCGGACGCCTGTTGCTGTTCACGAAGATCAACCAGGTGGTTGCCGCCATCGACAAGAAGATCAAGACGCTGTCTGTCGGCACCAGCAAGAAGCTGATGGTCTTCCTGCTTACCGGTCTGTCCGGCGGAACCGGCAGCGGGGCGTTCCTGGATATTGCCTACATCGTGCGCGGCATTATTGAACGTGACTACGGCGCAGCCGGGATAGACCGTGTCAATACGCTGGGCTATCTGTTCACACCGGACGTCAACCTGTCGAACAAAAGCCTCAGCGAGCATACCCGCGAGTATATCCGTAAGAACGGGTATGCCGCGCTTAAAGAACTGGATTACTGGATGAACGTGGACAGCCGGGGCGAACGGTTCCGCCAGAAGTACGGCAATATTCTGAGCGTCAACTCGCCGCTGCCGCCGTTCAATCTCTGTCATCTCATCTCCGCAACGAATACGGAAGGCAAGCTGCTGGAGAATGCCTACGATTACTGCATGAATGTGACGGCTGAGAACATCACCAACTTCATGGCCAGTGAAGAGAAGGCATCCGGCGAAGAGTTCGCCATCCATGACTATATCAGCAACATCCGCACGAACATTGCCCAGATGAACAAGACTTATCCTGCCAACTATGAATACAACATTATTGGAGCATCCTCGGCCGTGCTGCCGATTGAGGAAATGACAACCTACCTGGCCTACCGCCTCTTCGACAAAATGGACAAGATGTTCCATCACGCCCCGAATCAGGAGGATGTGGAGAAGATGGCGCGTAAGCTCGGCATCGATCTTGATACGATGATCAAGACGTTCGAGTCCCGTGTGCTGGAGCCGTTGCCGGGCTATCAGAACAGCGAGCGTCTCAGCCATGCGAACGTGGTCAAGAATCAGGTCGTCAGCATGGATACGGAGCTGGAGCAGAACTTCCTGGCCCGTGCGCGTGAGGAATATATCAAATCCAAGAAGCAGCTTCCGGGCGAGATTGCCGGACAGTTCGGCGAAGAGCTGGAGCGCATCTTCCTTCATCCCGAGCAGGGGCCGTTCTATGTGTCCCGGCTGCTGTACACAGAGAAGGGCTTCTGCATCCTGAAGCTGATCCAGTCTTATATTGAAGCGCTGCGCGAGAGCCTCTTGCGCCTGCCGCGTGATATTGAGACCGCACAGGAGAGTGCAGAGGATAAGCTGGGCGATGCGCGGAGCGCTTTTGTGTCCAAGGAGAAGAAGAAGAATGCCTATATTGAAGCCAAAATCAATGAATACTGGCTGCATGCCGATGTGGAGCGCACCGAGCAGATGATCCAGTTCTATGAGGATCTGTATGAACTGCTGAATGAAGAGAACAGCCGGATCTACGGTGTGTTCACCGAGATTCTGACCGCGCTCAGCTCGATCTTCGAGAAGAACGGTGACATTCTGATTAATGGCGAAGAACAGGCTGACCACAAGGGCAACAAAACCTACTATTGGAATATCGTCAACGTGCCGGATATCTCGGCGACCATCTCCAAAATCATGGATCAAAAGGATGGCGATGATCTGATCCGTGACTTCACACGCGAGATGCTGAAGCATTCCGGGCGCTGGGTAAGGGAGCAGGAGATTGATATTGTCCGCTCCATATCCGAGTTCCTCAGCGACAAGTTCGGGGATCTGATTACCCGCTCGATGGAGGATTTCCTGGTGATGAAATACGGGCACGAGGAGCCGCTGGATAAGTTCGTGGAGCGGATTATTGCCGGACGTCTGGATGAGGATGCGGTGCCGATTTTCCACCTCAGCAACAGCTCAGGCAGTCTGCACTTCCCGTCCTGGGGCTTCGTCTCTGTGCCGGTGAAGGCACCGGGGATTCTGAAGGGTGTGCGGAATTATCAGAACAATGCACTCGGCAAATCGCAGTTCACGATCAAGGAGAGCCAGGTGAAGAACCGGATTTTCTGGCTGAATACACGCAACGGGGTGCCGTTGTTCGTATACACGCCGCTGCGGGTATTTGAGGAGAACTATGAACGGACCATCCTGGATAAAGAAGGCATTGGACGCCATCTCGTGATGACGGACAAGGACAACTGGACCTATCTGCCTTCACCGATCCCGGAGAAGTCATGGGGCGATACTTACGTGAACCCGCGCGTCCGTGATTATAATGCCAGAGTGCGTGCGGATTTCGCCCGGGCGCTGGAATCCGGTGTCATTATAGAGAAGGGTGTGGACGAGAACACGAGCAGCCGCTTCTCCGTGAACTTCACGAAGCCGCTGGATCTGGGCAAGCTGCTGGGCGCTTATGATCTGCAGCTGGATGCGCCGCGTCCGAATCTGGGTGAAGTGCGCAAGGCTGCTGAAGAGCTCAAAGCGCTCCGTACAGGAGGTCTTGAACGCGAAGCCGTGAAGGATATCTTCGGCAGCATTAATCTGGAGCTGGCCCAGGAGAACCTGATCCGTTCCCCGCAGCTCATTGCCCGTGTCCGTGAGGAGCTGGCGAAATACGATGCGCTGGCAGCCAAGTCACAGGAGCTGGAGGCGCTGGTGCATCAGCATCTGGATGAAGACAAATGGCTGGACCAGTTCATCGAAGCGCTGTACACCGATACCATCACCAAAAAAGGTGCGCTCTATGTCTATGACCGTGACGAGGACGAGGATGCCTGGGAGCCGTTCGCCAATCTGATGAAGGAACGCAGCTATGTGGAGTATGCCGTCTACCGCCATTTCCGTGAGCTGGATGAGAAAAGCCGCAGTCTCCTGCTCCGCAAGGCAGCACGCCGGGCCGGAGAGATGACCGCAGCCGAAGATGTAACTCCGCTGCTGTATAAGCTGGAAGGGATGTATGTCTCGTTCCTGGAGGCACGTGACGCTCTGGAATATGAGCGGGTAGAGCATGCCAACGGAGATGAAATGTACAGCTTCTACAAGAGCCTGACCGGCAAGCTTGGCAGCATCCGCAGAAAGCTGAAGTAGGCCTATGATCAGAGATCAGGCCTTACAATATGCCGAGCAATACGCTGCTTTGGAGGAAGCACAGCATAATAAGGGGGATGGGCGCAGCAGTATCCATTACCCTGCGCTGTTCCTGTTCCTGGGCGATAAGGTGACCCCGGCCATCGGCCCTGTGCTGGAACGCTGTCAGCGCAAATGGGACAATGCGGGCGGCGTGATGGCGCTGCATGCCGGTTCACATAACGGCAGCGGCAGTACGCAGGAGAAGGAGGGGGTCAAGGGGCGGATCGGCAGCGGAAACAGCAGCGTCCATGAACGTGTGATGCACATGACCCTGCCGGATACGGCAGGGCGTGATCCGCGTACGGTCCGGCGTGAGCTGTACCGTGAATTTCATGAGGATAGCCAGTATTTGGCCGGAATGAACCGGACGCTGCGCAGCTTAAGCAACAGCATAGCGGATTACGGGCGGCTTTATTCCTCTTTTGACGTTATCCATCTGTCTGTCATTACACGGGTCGATGACCCGCAGAATGTGCTGTTGCCGGAGATCGTGCTCCTGGCCCGCGCAATTCTCAGCCAGTCGTTCAAATCAGTACAGATTGATCTGTACGCGCTGATTAACGAACGGGAGCAGGGGGATAACTTCGGCTATTCCAGCTCGGTCGGGCTGGCTTGTCTGCGTGAGCTGGACGGGATGCAGGCGGCGGATTATGCCTTAAGCGCTCCGCTGCTGGTTACGGAGGAAGGGCTGTCCATTCCAGTGGCGCATGGCCCTTCTCCGCTGTTCGATCTGGTCTATCTGCTCTCCGACAAGAACGAGCGCGGACTGATGTCGGTCCATGGGATGGACGACAATTACGAGATTATCGCCCACATCAGCCTGCTCAAGAACCGGGTCCGGCCTGCGGCCGATCAGGCCTCCGGGCATGGCGGCTACAATAATATGACGTTCAAAAGCGGCATCCGCGGCAGCACAGGCAGACAAGGCTACGCGTCTGCCGGCTTCTCGGCGGTGCGGCGGCCGAACCGCCAGATTGCGCTGGCGGTACTGTACCATGCACTGCATTATCTGTCCGGGCGGCTGCGTGCAGGCCATAACCGGAGTCTTAAGGAGCGGCAGGCGATGCTTGGCCTTGGAGCGGATACCCTGCGTGACCGCGCGGCGGAATTGCTGCCGGAGCAGTCCGCTCTCGCCGAGATGACCGGGCTGATGAGCCACGGGCGCCCGTCCTATTCACAGCTGCGCATGCTCTCACTGCGCGAGGCCGAGGAACTGCTGTTCGGGGAAGGGGCGCAGGCTTACTTCCGCAGTAATTTTGCGGAGGTGTCCGTGAGAAGGGCGGCGGGCATCGACCCGGCCCGGGAGTGGGCCGGCGTGCTGGCGGCCGAGGAGGCAGGAGCCTTCCCGGTCACCTTCTACCAGCTGGCAGAATGGACCAGTGAGAAGACAGGTGAGGGAGGCAGCGTGCTGCAGGCCTTGCGCCAGCATATGGGCGGTCTGCGTTCCGCCCTGCTCTCCGCGCAGGAGGAGCTGGAGCGGCTCTATGCAGAGAGCGTGGAGCGCCAGCCGTTCCAGCGGGTGCCGCTGCTGGACAAACGGACGGTGCGCAATTTCATTCATTATCTGTTCGAGTCTGTCTACGGCAAGAAGTATGAGATTCTGCTGCTGGAGAGCGAGCTGGCCCTCTGTCTCCGCTATGACGCTGCACTGGAGCAGCTGCACGCAGACAGCAGAACGAAGGTTGCGGCGATGGATGCTTTGGAGGAGGATCTGCACAGCTTGGCCCTCGTCAGCATTGGCCGCAGCAAAGAGGCCGTAGATCAGAACATCATGGAGTATTACCGCAGTGTGACCGACGATGTCATGAAGGATATCGAGACCCGGCGCGGTGCGGGGATCTTCTTCAGCGAGCGGTTCATGGGTAGTCTCTCCGGGCTGCTAGTGCAAGGAGGCGGCCAGGCTGTTGCCGAGCGGCTGATTGAGCTGTGCCGCCGGGAGCTGCTTACGGCGGGACCGTTCACGCTTCCGTTCGAGGAGGAGCTGCTGCGGCGCGCTAATGTCGCAGCCGCTTACGAGAACCGGGACATCGTCTCCAAGGAGGAGCTGTTCAAGCAGCTCTACCGCAGTCTGGAGGAGGAGGCGGCGATGAATGTCCGCCTGTTCGAGTATACGCAGGAGCACCGGCATGAAGAGAAGTACTTCTTCGGCGACAGCTCCTCCGAATTCCTGCGCTATGCCTTCAGTGCTGACGAGACCACCCGCATCTACCGGCTCGGCTTCGTACATGAGCAGCGCCGCAGCGGCGTAGAGAAGCTGAACCTGATGGGCGGCTTCCACTTGGAAGACTTGCTCTACTACCGCAACGGCAAGGTCTATTACGAGACTTATGCCGGCAACGGATACCAGCTCCACGGTCTGGAAGAGGAGCAGCTGCCGGTGATGAGATGAGTGGCGAATAGATGGGATATGTGCTGATGAGTGGCGATTAGATGGGATGAGTGCTGATGAGCGGCGATTAGATGGGATGAGTGCTGATGAGCGAAGTGCTATGACAAACTATTATTTATGTTCGGGCTACCACAACCGCAGGATCTATAGTCCGCGCGAGTTCGTAGGCTGACCGGATGCTGGTGGAAGTGGGCTGGATGGCGGAAAGAGAGGGATAAATCCCTCTGATGCTGGCGAGTGTCAGTAATAGTGCCCCTGAATTCACCGAAAGTGTGCTTAACCGCCAAATGAGGAGCACTAATGCCCCTGAATTCACCGAAAGTATGCCGAACCGCCAAATGAGGAGCACTAATGCCCCTGAATTCACCGAAAGTATGCCGAACCGCCAAATGAGGAGCACTAATGCCCCTGATTTCGCCGAAAGTATGCCGAACCAGCAAATGAGGAGCACAAGTGCCCCTGAATTCACCGAAAGTGTGCCGAACCAGCAAATGAGGAGCACTAATGCCCCTGATTTCACCGGAAGTGTGCCGAACCAGCAAATTAAGAGCATTAGTGCCCCTGATTTCACCCCAAAGTGTGCTAACCCACCAAATGAGGAGCATTAATGCCCCTGATTACAGGGGGGCGGCCGAGATCCGCGGGTCACCATGATAATACCCATGCTCCGGGTCCCGGACGTGGGTGCGGGCCTACACTAACAGGCTTCGTAGGACAATTCTCATTCATTCCACTGCCGGATGTGCAATAGAATGGAATGGGGAAGCGCGTGAAGATCAAGCTTTTCCCGGAAAGGATGAAGTGCAATGCAGCGAAAAATCAATCTGCTCCTGTTGCTGTTCAGTCTGCTCGGCGCGGGTGTAGCGTTTGTGCTCGGTGAGTTGCTGCTGGACCGCAGGCCGTATGATTTACCTCAGATGGTGCTGGTCGGCATTTATTTTGCCATCGTGGCCTTATGTGTTGGAATAGGCGCTCTGGTCGCAGAGAACATTTCACCGAAGCTGAACGGACAATCATGGAAGCTGCGTTACCTGGGCACCTCGTGGAAAATGTTCCCGCTCATGGTCGTGCTGTTGCTCGGCGTGGGCACGCTGACCGAGTTCGTGTACGAGCTGAACTTCGGCGGCAGCAAACCGGTTAAGAATGTCGTCATGGTGATCGATGATTCCGGCAGCATGTCGCAGAGCGACCCGTCAGACAGGCGCTACGCGGCGGCCAAGAATCTGGTGCAGCAGCTCAAAAAAGACAACAAAGTCGCTGTAGTTACCTTCAGCAATGAGGCTTCCGTGGTCCAGCCGCTGCTCCCGCTCTCCAAAGCGGCGAACCGCGAGAAGGTTATGGAGGTCATCAGCAGCCTGAAGACGACTGAAGGCGGAACGAATATCAGCGGCGCGCTGGCCGAAGCGATGAAGGTAATTCATGAAGACGGCGCGGACCGCGGGGCGATGGTTATTCTCCTATCCGACGGTGTCAGCCAGTTCAATACCTCTACGGAGCTGACAGACTATGTAGCGCGTGGAATAAAAGTGAATACAATTGGGCTGGCCCTGGATGATCCGTCCGGCGCAAATCTGCTCCAGAATATCGCCAGCGGCACCGGCGGACAGTATTATGATGTGGCCGATGCGAACCGGCTTGGCGACGTATTCCAGCAGATTTATGACCGTCTGGGGGACCGGACACTGCTGACCGAACGCAGCGACCAGACCGCGGACAGCCCTTATTATGCTGTGGTGCGTGTGCTGGCCTTGATGCTGCTTGGTACGGCGCTGGGTCTGGGCCTTGGCATTGTGTTCGATAACCGCCATCTGGCCCGGAGCTTCAGTATCGGGGGCGCGGTATCGGGACTTATTGCGGGGCTGATTCTGGAATCCGGCCTGAATGGCGACACGCTCTGGGACCCTATGACCCGGCTGCTGGCGCTGCTCGTTCTGGCGGCCATTCTCACCTTGTTCACGTATATCGTGCCTGTAGGGGAAGGACGCTTGTCGCGCCGGGGAAGAGCTGCGGGGGCTGCTAATGCGCCTGCGGACAGTATTCATTCACCCCGCCGTAACCGCGGCAGTAAAGGGTTCTAAAGCCAGATGCAGGGAAAGGGGCAGGTTGCCATGAAGTACGCCGAGGCAGACGCTGGAGCACCGGTGATTACCGAAGTTGTATCCAGAGTGGAAGACCGGTTCTGTACGCTGCGCTGGCGCTGGCCGGACGGTGTACAGGCGGTATATATTCATAAGGCCTCTGCGGAGGCACCGGACAGTCATGAGCATCCGCCTCCGGGCATGAAGCTCTACACGCGTGAAGAATACAAAGCGAATAACGGGTACCGGGACCGGCTGGACGAGATCGGGATGGTGGCCTATACCATTTACGTGCGGATTAGCGAGAATGGGGAGACGCTGCTGGTCCGTCAGCAGGATGGCGGTAACCGGGCGCTCGTCAGCGCGGGCAAAGCGAGGATCTACTACGCGGTCCAGCACAAAAAGGGGTTGTTCAGCAAGCTGAAAACCGTGCAGATGACGATTACTGCCGAGGTGCCGGTGCCGAAGGAAGTGCTCTGCTACGTCAAAAAGCGGGATGCGCACCCATCCTCCAAGGAGGACGGTGCAAGGTTCCCGTTCGTTCAGGACTTCGCTCCCGGGCGCAACCAGCTCCCGCCGATTGAGGTCGGCAAGGACGACTTCATCCGTATTTTTTTCACCGATGGGCCTAAATACGGGGCGTATTATGAGCTGGTTCCCGAGTGAGCGGGAGTAGCATACCGGGTGCTGACACAACTCTGAGGAGGATGAGAGATGTCTTTTTTTAGCCGTTTCATGAAGAAGAATCAGCCTGCAGCGAGGCCGCTGTATTACGATATCGTCTGCCCGTTCTGCTTCACGCGCTTTGAGCCGGAGGAAGTGGTGTTCCGGGCCATGCACAGCCGTGAGGATGATGAGAATTATGCGCTCGGTGAGGATGATCTGCTGAATAAATACCGGGAGCGCTTCGGCCTCGATACGGTGGATGATATGGAAGCAGTTCTGCAGCCGGCGGATATCCCGGAGGAGTATCATCATTATACAGACAATGTGCTGACCGGGCTCACCGACCGCTACGGGGTGATGACCCGCAGACGGCTCTGTCCGTCCTGCCATAACGAACTGCCTGTAACAGCAGGCAAGGTGCCTAGCAATATTATCTCGATTATCGGAGCTTCCCAGGTCGGGAAGTCTGTCTATATGACCTCGCTGATCCACACGCTCCAGCATACAACGGCAGGGCATTTCGACGCAGCCTGTATGCCGCTGAATGCCGAGATCAGCCGCAAATTCCGCACCTTGTACGAGGAGCCGCTGTTCGAGCGTGGGGATCTGCTGGCGTCTACCCAGAAGGAGAAGATGCAGGAGCCGTTTATTTTCCAGTTTGTGTTCAAGGATGAATCCAAGCCCCCGCTGACGCTGGTGTTCTTCGATGTAGCCGGTGAAGGAATGGTCGATCAGGATTACTTAGGCCTGCACGGCCAGCATATTAAGAACTCCGCAGGGATTCTGTTCATGGTCGATCCGCTGCAGATCCGTTCGGTCCGGGAGAAGATCCGCATTAACTTCGGCGACCGCCCGGGAGAGTGGGTATCGCAGTATGATGAGCCGCGTGATGTGGTGCTGACCATGTTCGGGGATTTCATCGCCTATCAGGAGAAGAGCAAGACCGAGATTCCGACCGCAGTCGTCCTGGCCAAAAGCGATATGCTCCACTCCCTCAAGGATGAGGATGGCGACTATATCAAGTCGAACAGCAATGTGTTCAACAACTACGTGCACCGCAAAACGCTGAACCTGGACGAGTTCCACAACATCGACGGTGAAATCCGGCGCTTTATTGAGAAGGTGGACCGTCCGTTCAAGGATACGATGGATGTGTATTTTGCTAATACAGGGTATTTCGCCGTGTCTGCGCTGGGCAGCAATCCGGTCAATCAGAAGGTGGAGGGTGTGGTCAGTCCGATCCGGGTCGATGAGCCGTTCATCTGGCTGCTGCACAAGCTGAATTACATTGAGGGGAGCGACGGGCCGTGAACAGATTGTCAGGGTCCATGATCACCCAGCAGATGTATACCCGCGAGCGCCGCGGCGTGTACCGGTCGACAGAGGGCTTCGATACGGTAGCGAAATCGGAGAGTCTCGATAATAATTTTGTCAAAAAAATCCTGCATCCCTTCTGCCTCTACGATGCCCCGGCTGAACTTACGGCGCGCGGCGAGAAGGATGAGGAGCTGTATCCGGCTGCGCTGCACCTGTTCCATACGGAGAGCAACGAGACTGTGATCGGAGAGAGCCGTTATCTGGCGGCGGATTTTACGGGGCAGCGGAGCGCTTTTTTTGCCCATAATTTCGTGGTGCCGCCTATCCGCTCCGAAGAGATTGTCGAGGGGTATGGAAGCTGGCTGCACGCGGGGTTTGCCCGGAGCTATGAGGGAGAGCCTGGCGGAACCCTGCCTGAGCTGGAGTCGATTCCCGTGGCAACCCGAGAGCTGGACGTGCCGTCAGATCCGCGCAGCGTGCTGTCCGGTCTAGGATTCACAGAAGAGCTGTTCAAAGCCCTGCTGCAGGCGGTAATGCTGTCCGTAGCCGGGAAGAAGAAAATCTATGTAGCGCTGGATGTGCCCATCAGTGATTTGTCGCAGCGTGCGGTCCGGCTGACGGAAGTTATCTTCGCTGCGCTGCCATATGACTTCCGCCGCAGGCTCGGAGTGATCACGTATGCCAAGGAGCCGCAGAGCCGCAAATATATTCACCTGACCTTCGTGGAAAAGGGCTCACTGCGTCCGGGCGACCGCAATATCGAGAAGGATTACATCTTCGATCTGGCAGGTGCAAGGTTCCTGAATACCGACTTCGGCGAGTCGCGGCAGATCTATGCCGATCTGGCCTGGAAGACGCTGGTGGAGAAGGGCGGAAGCCTCCGCGATTTCGCTAAGTTTGCCGACAGCCTGCTGCTCGGAGAGAGTCCGGAGCGTAAGCTGTCGCTGGCGCTCTACAATGAGCTGGCGGTCTTTTATGAAATCGAGCAAGGCAACGAAGCCTTATATACAGACAACAAGAACGCTATACTCGGCGGCCTGCTGTCCTATCTGAAGCCGGAGGGGAAGCTGGACTCGCGGGTGCGGCTGAATGATATGTTCCTGGAGCGGTTCGACCGCGAATATGATCTGATCCGCAAGAAGGGGATTCCGTCAACGGAGATCCTGGAACAGTTCAAGGCGTATTACGCGCTGCCGGGCCATAATTACCGGGTGAAGATCGTCGATTACTTCATCAACGGGATGCTGAACTGCCAGTCCGGGGGCCGGGAGGATGTGCTGTCGGCGGCTTACGGGATTATTGAGAGCGATGCGGAGCTTAGTGAGGCATTCTTCAAAAAAGTGCTGTCCCAATCTCTCTTCCGCAGAGCGCTGTTCGAGCCGTATCTGGAATCCCGGCTGGCTGCCGCTGCCGGGACGGCGGATATCCTCCGCCTCGTGGGCCACTTCGGCCGGAGCCTTCCAGAAGTGCTTCAGCAGGCAGCGGTACGGGATACCTTCAAGGAATATCTGCTGGAGAAGCTGCAGCGGGAGTCCGATCCGGTAGCGGCGGTAACGGCTGTTCATGAAGCGGTCCAACAGGCAGAGAAGCAGCGCCGCAGAGGCGGTGTGTACCCGGAGGCCTTGTCCGTTATGGAGGAGTTGGGCACGGTTGCGGACCGCTTCCTGCTGAACCGGCTCTCGCTGGACGAGCTGACGATGGAGCAGCTGCTGGAGATCTCGTTCCTGCGTTACCGGGATACGGCAGACTGGCAGCCGCCGCTCGATGCGATTGCGAAGCGCAAAGCGAATGCGCTGCGCGCGGCCTACCGCTGGTTCGGGGAGGAGTCGCCGGACGAGGAGATTTTTGCCGGACTGACGCCGCGTGAGCTGGACGATGTACAGTTGCTGGGCGCGCGGTGGCTGAAGGAAGCGCGGAGCCTTGAGCCATTCGACCGGCTGCCGCTGGCCTTCTATCACAGCAGTGAACGTGAAGGCGGACCGCTGGATTATGATGCGCTGCTGGATCTGGTGGTCCGCAAGGCGGGCAATGACAAGGAGACAGTGTACCGGTTCCTGGACTGGTCGCAGCATAGCTGGCTGTTCGCAAGCTCAGGCAAGAAGCTGTGGCCGAATTACAAGCGGGCCGTGCTGAGATATTTCCTAAAGAGCGACCGCGAGGCGTTCAAGAACCGGGAATTCCGCAAAACCCATCTCGACACAGCAACGCCTGCCATGCAGACTGTCTACAATGAAGCCCGCGCCCAGCTGGCTTCGCCGCTGGCGCGGTGGGTCAGCCGCAGCCGATTTCAAATCCTGATCTCAGGGAGCATCCTCGGGATCATTCTGATTGCGGCGGTTATCCTGCTGAGCCAGCTAGGGGGACGCGGCAAGGATAC
>NZ_ASPS01000102.1:0-4913 GCF_000517865.1 Paenibacillus sp. FSL R7-269 | reverse complement strand
AAAAAAGCCGCTGTAGCGGCTCCGGTCTCAGTCCGGCTTATCGGCGGGAATAACGGCGGTGATGCAGGGACTGGCGGGAATAGTAGCGGAGATGCGGGTAAGAATAACAGCGTGAAGCTGTTGTTCAGCTTCACTGATGCTGCGGAATGCTCCGCCTTCAAGCCGGAGCGGATCGGCGTGGAGTCCGCCAGCGGCGTTACGGACTATGAGGTTAAGGCAACGGTTAGCAGTTGCCAGGTTGCAGCAGGCGCCGGAGTGGACGGCGATGCGAAGGGTAATACAGGAGCCGGAGCGGATGGCGATGCGAAGGGTAATACAGGCGCCGGAGTAGACGGTGATGCGAAGGGTAATACAGGAGCCGGAGCGGATGGCGATGCGAGTGGTAAGGCAGGCGCCGGAGCGGACGGCGATGCGAGTGGTAAGGCAGGCGCCGGAGCGGACGGCGATGCGAAGGGTGATGCAGGAGCCGGAGTGGACGGCGGTGCGAAGGGTGATGCAGGAGCCGGAGTGGACGGCGATGCGAAGGGGGATGCAGGAGCGGGAGTGGACGGCGGTGCGGACAGTGGAGCCGCCGGCACTCCTCCGTCACGCGTATACGAGGTGACGGTGGAGCTTTCAGCAGGCGCGAAGCTGGCGGCAGGTGATATGATCACCGCCGGAAGATACTCGCTGAAGCTGGCGGCAGATCCGGGCAGCGCCCCGGAAGCTACAGCTGCAGCCGCGCCTAGTGCGGAGCCATCCGCTTCCGCAAGCCCGGAGGCGGACACGGACGCAGAATAAAGCAGCGGCAATAGCAGGCTGCGTAAGCTTTTAACTAATGCGATCAGGTAACATTACTTACAGAGATAGGTGTACTCTGTACAACTAAAAACAGTGAAAAGGAAGGCATACCTCTCCTAACTGTATTCTATACAACTATATTTGCCCCGAATGGGCGAAAAGCCGGGTACATAAGCATTTTAGTTGCACGAAATACAGCTAAAAGTACATTTGGCCGTAAATCAGACGATTTAGTTGTACAGATTGCATTTAAGCATAACGTTCTCACCTTTGTTAGTTGGGGGACTGCAAACCCTCAGTAAGCGAGGGGATTAAATGAATCTTGATTAGTTTGAACCTGATGATCGACTAGCGGCAGCTGAACCGTTGTGCGCATATAACGCGGCATGGAGGACTAGTCAGAGCCTAGTGCATGCTACTTTAACGTAGTACAATGATTGGCGCTCCAGCGGGCTGATAAGAGCATAAAGTAATTAGTTAAGTATGGTAGTGTCCGGAAGAAGCGGCTCGATCGCACTTTGTACACTAGAATCAGGCATAATGGAGTTAATATGGCGTTCTGTTGTATTTGGTGCAGTGGATTTTTGGGATTTGGCCCGGCTGAGGGGGATTTGCCGAAATCGATGGTATGAAGTGCAACAGAATGCGTTATCGGCTGCTTTTATACTAATTCTGATGTATAGAATACAATCGGCCTTCTGCCGCGGTCTCCATAGGTGCGCTAGAGTGTTGATTTGCAGTAGACCAACGTCTTGATTAGCAGCAGAAGATTAACTTTTTATAGTCCTGAATAGTACGAATGTGCCGGGGGAGCGGGCATGTGCTATTCAGGATTTTTGTGCGGAATGGGCTGAGTCTTGGGGCGCTGGAATAGATATACCTTGTCTATAGACATACAGGGGAATAGTCGATATGATGGTTTGAGAATATTAAAATTTAATAAGCTTTGGGAAAAGGTGCAGATTGCCTTAGAGACCGGACGCTGTCGCTAGCAGATGCTGGCAGAGCTATGTCTAATAGAGCAATCTGCTTAAAAGGGAAGCCCGGTGCAAGTCCGGCGCGGTCCCGCCACTGTAAATACGGAGCAACTCCTGAGGAGCCACTGTCTGCTAATTGGATGGGAAGGCGGGGGAAGCGGTGAAGTATGAGCCAGGAGACCTGCCTTTTTCGATGTTGTTTCTATTCTTCGGGGGTAAGAATGTGGAGCAGATGCTGATATTGGCGAGGGCTGTATAAGCTCAATGTAATGTTGGAGAGCCATCGACTCCTTCAGCCGCCCTGTATTGTATTCTTCCCCGGCCGCCCTGCATAGGGCGGTCTTTAGGTTGCCGCTCTCTTTGCGGAGGAAGCAGGATTCATCCATTCTATTTCAGGAAAGAGGTTAGTTATGAAGAACCATTCTCTATCATCCAGGTTCATACGGTTGGGGCTTGCTGTCATTATGCTGTTCGCACTGCTGGGAGCAGCTGTAGCCCCGGCAGGACAAGCTGCTGCTGCACAGGCAGGCGGGACTTCCGCGCCCGCAGTATCCGCTCTGCCCGCAAGTGAGGCAGCCAGCGTAACCGCTGCGGTCTATGCTACTGCGGAGTTCATGCTGAAGAACGGAGTCCAGTCGGACTGGCAGGCGATTGGCCTTGCACAAGCAGGCTACAAGGTTCCTGCCAGCTATCTGAAGGCGCTTGAAGGTAAGGTGAGTGAGGCTAAGGGTGTTTTTGCCAGAGCAACGGACTATGCCCGGATCACACTTGCTGTTAAGGCACTGGGCGGCGATCCTGAGAAGGTGGCAGGCTATAACCTGATCGAGAAGCTCTACAATCACGATGCAATTACCGGCCAGACGCTGAATAATCCGGTCTATGCACTGCTCGCTCTGGATTCCGGCAGCTATACGATCCCGGCAAATGCGAAATGGACACCGTCCAAGCTGCTGGCAGAGATTCTGGCGAAGCAGAACCCGGACGGCGGCTTCACCCTGACCACGGGTGCGAGTGATCCGGATATGACAGCGATGACGCTGAACGCACTGGCTGGACACAAGCAGGAAGCAGCCGTGAATACTGCCGGTCAGCGGGCGGCAGCCTGGCTGGCTAAGGCACAGGACAAGAACGGCGGATATGGCGACAGCAGCGAGAGTGTAGCTCAGGCCATTATCGGTCTGTCTGCCTTCGGCATTGATCCGGCAGGAGCAGAGTATACCAAAGGCCAGATTAATCTGGTCAGCAAGCTGCTGAGCTTCAGCGCAGCAGATGGCGGATTCGTCCACACTGCGGGCGGCAGCTCCAATCCGCTCTCTACGGAGCAGGCGCTGGAGGCTTTGGTAGCGTACAAGCTGTTTGGTACAGGCGCTAAGCTCTTTGATTTTAGCGGCACACCAGTGAAGAATCATCAGGTAAGTGTCTCGGTTACTGTTGAAGGTCCGAATGGAGCCTTGGCTGAAGGCGGCGTGTATGCAGGGAATGTGCTTAATGCACTGGAAAAGACAGCAGCCGCCAAGCGCCTGGCCCTGGTCAATGAAGCAGGCAATTATGTGACGGGGATCGGCGGCGTGATTGCGGGTACTTTTGGCGGATATGATGGCTGGATGTATGTGGTCGCCCGCGGCGGAGCATGGATCTATCCAAGTGTAGGGATGGGCGACTTCGCGCTGGAGGAGAATGACCGCATTGTGGTCTATTATGGCGGAGACAACACGCAGGTGGTTGATGCCGTAACCGTGACGCCCGCACAGCCGCAGCCTGGACAAGATCTGAAGGTGCAGGTGAACCAGAAGCAATGGGTCTGGAATGAGGCGACCTTCACCTCTGATCCGGTAACTTCACCGGCAGCAGGCGTACAGGTAACCATCGGCGGCAAAACGGCAGTTACAGATGCTGCGGGCGTGGCTGTTGTGGCTGGTGGTCTGCCGGCGAATAAATATACCCTGACGGTTACGGGATATCTGAAGGATAAGACCCCTGCCATCGTGCGTCATACGGTCCCGGTAACGGTGGCTTCTGCTGCGGCGGACCGTCCGGCTTTTGCCGATGTGAAGTCGATCTCGCCTTGGGCGCTGGAGTCAGTATACACGGCGTATGACCGCAAGCTGATGAATGGTGTGAGTGAGGGCAGTCTGGTGTTTGCGCCGAAAAAGAATATTACCCGTGCTGAATTTGCAGCGCTGTTGCTGCGGTTAACCGGGAATGAGCCGTCTGCGGCGGCTTCCGCTGGGGCCTTCAGTGATGTTAAGGCCGGTACATGGTATTATGGAACAGTGAACCGGGCGAAGGAGCTGGGAATTATCAGCGGCGTGACGGCTAAGACGTTCAAACCGGACGGGCTGGTTACGCGTCAGGATATGGCTGTAATGATAGTTAGAGCTTATAAGCTGGATGCAGCATCAACTGGAGCAGGGGCTGGTAAGTTCAGCGACGAAGATAAGATTAGCGACTATGCGTTGTCCGCTGTCCGTACGGTGACGGGACTTGGATATATGAGCGGCACCGGCGGCGCATTCGAGCCTTCCGCTGTGGTAACCCGTGAGATGGCTGCTGCTGTGGCGGTTAGGTTGCCTTAGTTCTTAGTTGGAGTTGGGAGCAGACTGTACTGCACGCTGGGGCCGACGATAAGTGGATAAATGACATCTAATTTGGCCGGATTTGCTGCAGAGCGGGAGTTAGTTGGATAAATGACACTTATTCAGGTCTGAAGCTGCAGAAGGATGAGGTCTGGGCAGAATTAGATGCTGTAAATCCAACTAATTTCTGTACAGATGCGTAATCAGGATAATTAAGTGTAGAAAATCCAACTAAAGTATCCGTGCCGATGAGCCGTTGAGGCGTATAGGGTTGCCGAAGCGCTGAAGGCTCGTTAGCGTGACAAATTTGCTTGAAATTCGTTTGGATATGTGTTGAAAAGTAAGCATAAGGTGTATGAAGGAACGGGGAACAGGCTGACTGCCCCGTTCTTTTCCCTTTTTGTGGAGGTGTGCAGGTAATGTTCAAACTAGTCAAAAGAGGCCGGGGAAGGCTGGCTCCGCTGCTTCTCCTGCTGATGGTGCTGCTGCTCTCCGGCTGCTCCTCTGCGCAGCCGGATGAGGCAGGCGGCGGCACACAGCCGCCCGCCGGGACCCCGGCCGCGCAGACGCCGCGGCCTGG
>NZ_ASPS01000101.1:0-474 GCF_000517865.1 Paenibacillus sp. FSL R7-269 | reverse complement strand
ATCGGACATAAAGGTGGTTAGCTTGATGTTGGCATCCTGCAGGATTTTGTGAATGCGGTTTTTCTCCGCCGTCACCGCCTGCACCATCTTACTCCGGTAACGGGTCAAGTCTCGCAAATCCCGGATGTCCTGTTCGGGCACCATACTGCCTTCAATGAGCCCGCAACGGTGCAATTGCGCTAACCAGCGCGCATCTTGCATGTCACTTTTTCGACCCGGCGTATTCTTTACCCGCTGGGCGTTGGCCAAGACCAGATCACAACTGCCCTCTAAGATGTTCCATACCGGTTTCCATAACACGCCCGTGCTCTCCATCACCACCTCCCGGCAGCCGTGTTCACTCAGCCAATCTTGCAGGCCTAGCAATTCTTTGGTTGTCGTCCCAAAGGTTTTCAGGTGACATTGTGGTTTCTGTTCGATCGGTCCTTTCAACACGCAGGCCACAACGGTTTCCTGGTGCACGTCCAGACCGGC
>NZ_ASPS01000100.1:0-1438 GCF_000517865.1 Paenibacillus sp. FSL R7-269 | reverse complement strand
TGAACTGTGACCCACAAGAAAGACACTTTGAAAAAAGTGACCATCTTGTGGGTCTTTTGTGTTTTAATCAGAATATTGGAAAAGGAGCGGGATAAGGCTGTGGGAAACTTAAATCGAACCCTATTTACGGAAGATATCATCAGAAGATTAGAGAAGAATCCAAATGTTCAGCGAGTATCCGAGACGAATATTTCGTATACTGCTGAGTTTAAGTTGGCGGCAGTGAAGGCCTACAACGAGGGGACACCCCCGTCAGAAATATTTCTTAGGGCGGGCTTTGACCTGGATCTCATCGGTTCTAAAAAACCAAAGCATAGTTTGAAACGCTGGAGAGATAGCTTTGCTAAATATGGTGAACTGGGACTACTGGAAGAACGGCGTGGCAAAGGCAGCGCTGGGCGAAAGCCTGCAAGTCCCTTGTCTGCTGACGAAGAACTGAAGCGCGCAAAGGCGAAGATCAAATTACTAGAAGCTGAGGTCGACTTTCTAAAAAAGCTCGAAGCGCTCGAACGGAACAAAGGAAGACCTTAACACCTTCGGAGCGCTACGAGATCATTTATTACACCCTGAGAGCCCATGGACTCAGCCGCATGACGCGTTATTTCTGTGAAGTCGCCGCCGTGAGCACCAGTGGCTATTACAGATGGCTGGGCTCCGAGCAAAGACGCCAACTTCGTACAGCCGACGACGAACGTGACCTTGTTCTTATTAAGCAACACTTCGACGCATTACAAGGAAGAGCTGGCGCTTTGGTGATTAAGATGCGTTTGGAGCACCTCAGCGGGGTCACCATGAACCACAAGAAGATTCGCCGATTAATGCGTAAGTTTAACCTTGTCGCGGCCATACGGCAAGCTAACCCGTACCGTAAGATGGCAAAGGCTACGCAGGAGCATCAGACCTGTGCAAACTTACTGAAACGCCAATTTGACCAGAACGAGCCGGAGAAAGTCTTTCTAACCGATATCACGTATCTGCGGTACGGAAACGGACAGTGGGCTTATCTTTCGTGCATAAAAGATGGAGCAACGAGACAAATTCTTGCCGACTGTGTAGCAGGGACACTAGAGTTACCACTCGTTGAAAAGACGATTCGGCGCCTGCTGGAACGGCTGGATGGAAACCTTCATCCAGAAGCCATTTTCCACTCCGATCAGGGCATGCACTACACGCATCCTAAAACTCGTCTTCTCATTGAGCAGGCAGGTTTTCAACAGTCCATGTCCCGTAAAGGGAACTGTTGGGATAATGCATCGATGGAGTCATTCTTTGGGCATATGAAAGATGAAATGAGCGTTCGAGATTGTCAGAATCTTACGGAAGTCAGGGCTCGTGTTTCGGAATATATTGCCTACTATAACTCCGAGCGATACCAATGGACATTAAAAAAGATGACTCCTGACGAATTCAGGAGTCATCTCCTAGCGAGCTAGCTCTA
>NZ_ASPS01000099.1:0-111799 GCF_000517865.1 Paenibacillus sp. FSL R7-269 | reverse complement strand
GGTTCCCCCTGCGGCGGCGCAGCCGCAGGGGCTGCACTGCCGCCCGCCGCGCCGGAGGCGGGCGGCGCTTCGGCGAGCTGCGGCAGAGTGCCGCGCAGCTCGGAGAGCACGCCCTGCAGCTTCGCAAGCAAGGCAGGCCCCGCAGCGCTCTGCGTCTGCGCGGCTACGCCCGCGCCCTCACGCACTCCAGCTGCGGTACCCGCACCTTCACGCGCTCCTGCGGCGTTCCCCGCTCCATCTCGCGCTCCAGCCACGCTCCCCGCAACTTCGCCACGCGCTCCAGCTACATTCCCCGCGCCTTCTCGCGTTCCTGCCACGCTCCCCGCAACTTCGCCACGCGCTCCTGCTACGTTCCCCGCTCCTTCACGCACTCCGGCTGCATTTCCCGCACCTTCACTACGCGTTCCCGCCGCGATTCCCGCGCCTTCTCGCGCTCCAGCCACGCTTCCCGCTCCTTCACCATGCGTTCCTGCTACGTTCCCCGCACCTCCACGCACTCCGGCTGCATTTCCCGCACCTTCACTACGCGTTCCCGCCGCGATTCCCGCGCCTTCTCGCGCTCCAGCCACGCTTCCCGCTCCTTCACCATGCGTTCCTGCTACGTTCCCCGCACCTCCGCCACGCGCTCCAGCTGCGTTCCCTGCACCTTCACGCGTTCCAGTCGCGTTCCCCGCACCGTCACGCACTCCAACCGCATCCCCGCTTCCTGCAGGTTCTGCATCTCCCGCTGATACCAATGCAGCTTGTCCATTGGCACCCACAGCCTGCGAAATGCCCGCATTACCGCTCTGTCCCGCCTGAGTATTCACTCCGGCAGTCCCTCCATTGCCAGCCAGCGCAGCATTCACTCCGCCTGTCAGCAGCCCTGACGCAGGTCTGCTATTCCCCGCAGCTTGACCTGATCCGTCGCCTTCCGCCCCTTGCTTCACCCATACGTTCAGCGCAGTCTCCAGTTTCGCCAGCAGATCATGCAGCTTCGGTCCGAATACAGCCTGCTGCAGCCCCTTCACCGTCTCAGCCGTTACAGGCAAGCCTCGCTTCACCGAGATTACAGCCGCCTCCAGCCATTCTGAAGCAGGGACACCGGGAGGTTTGGCATTCATTACTGCATCCAGCTTCGCCGCAGTCTCCTTAGTGAAAGCCAGTCCTCCAGCCTGCATCGCTTGAACAATCTCCCGGCCCGTCTTGGAATTGGCAAGTCCAAGCGACTCGAGTGCCTCGCCCATACTCTGCGGCGAGACCATAGCCGCCTCCCCAAGAGATACCGGCTTAAGCACCGGCAAGCCGCCTTCTCCTGGTGCACCCACCTGCAGGTTCAGCGTCTGACCGGCTGCCAGCGGTGTTTCCAGTTCAGCCCGTACCGGCGTTCCCTGAATCTGCACCACCGCTTCTTTTCCGGAATCGGATATGCTAAGCACAACGCCGCGAACAACCTGACCTTCCTTAAGCTCTACAGATTTGGCCTCTCCCGCCTTACTGTCGCCAAGCAAACCGCGAACCAGTGATCCGATGTTCATGTTGTCCGCCTCCCTTCTTTCTATTTATATCGGTATTTCGCCTTCATTTGTGATTATCTGGGTCACACGCTTAGAATAAAGCCAGCTGTTCCTGCTCCGCCAGAATATTGCCGATGAAGCTGCGCCGGTGCATCGGAGTTACACCCAGTGCCTTGATCTGTTCACGATGCAGCTTGGTAGCATATCCTTTATGTACTTTAATCCCATAATCCGGGTATAATTCCTCCCACAAGCCCTCACAGAGCCGGTCACGGGTCACCTTGGCTATAATGGAGGCGGCAGCAATCGACTGGCTGTTGGCATCCCCTTTGATGATGGCGCGCTGCGGCAAGGGCAGTTCCACCTTCTCCGCATCAATCAGCATATAGTCCGGCTGCTGGCTTAAACCTTCTACCGCCAGGCGCATCGCCAAACGCGAAGCCTGCTTAATATTAATTTCATCGATCACCGCTGCCCCCACATGCCCTAAGCTTACCGCCAGCGCCTGCTCCATAATGGTCTCATACAGAGCATCCCGCTTTTTGGCCGTCAGCTTCTTAGAGTCATCCACACCCTCAATAATCAGCCCCACCGGCAAAATTACCGCTGCAGCCACCACATCCCCGAACAAACACCCCCGGCCCACTTCATCCACACCTGCGATGTGACGGAAAGATTGTCCCCAGCCTTCTTTTTCATACCCAAGCATATCTATCTCACTCATCGTCTCTCCACCTGCCCACTAAAATTAAAATAAGCTACATCTATGATCTTCCTACGAATATATGACAGAATGCGAATCCCAAAAGAGCTTCGAACTTGCACTCATTTCCATCCAATCCCAGTCTCAGAATCTTAAAATTCTGCACTGAATACAACAATCCCTTCATTAATACTGCGCAAATCCAAAAAAGTTGTATGAAAGACAACACTTCTGCTGCTCCGTCCAATTTTAATAGAGAAAAGTTGCAATTCTTACATGATTGCTTCACGCATCTTCTCATACCCCTACCCTTGTTCTCTCCTACTCTCCCAATGTCTTTTCGCGCTCCTTCTCACACTTCACAGCACTAACGACTTCCAGCCCATTCTTCCTCAACCCTCTAATACGCAAAAAAGAACCACCCCACATTCACGGATGGCTCTTCCATTCCATACTACATTCTACTATTCAGGTGTCTCCAGCGTGAAGCGTCCAAGCTTCCCGGCACGAAGCTCATGCAGCAGCGCGCGTGAAGCCTTCTCCAGATCTACACGGCCACCGCTCATCAGACAACCGCGCTTACGCCCTACCGCTTCCATAACGGCTACGATTTCATCCGGGTTCTCTAAGTCCTCCGGCAGCTTACTGATATCGAAGCGCTCCTTGAACCGGCTTCCGTAATCCTTCACTAGATATTTCACCGCATAATAAGCAATATCCTCAATATTCAGGATTTCTTCCTTAATGGCCCCGGTTACTGCCAGCTTATAGCCTACCGCCTGGTCCTCGAACCTCGGCCAAAGAATCCCCGGAGTATCCAATAGTTCCAGACTACCGCCGGTCTTAATCCATTGCTGGCCCTTGGTAACCCCCGGACGGTCACCGGTAATTGCAATATTTCTTCCTGCCATCCGGTTAATGAGAGTCGATTTGCCTACGTTGGGAATGCCCACAATCAGTGCCCGCATCGCACGCGGATTCATGCCCTTGGCAATTTGCCGGTCGATCTTGTCCTTTAGCAGCAGCTTCACCTGCTCCGGAATTTCTTTAATTCCAGTGCCAGTAGAAGCATCTACCGGATAGGCAACATGACCCTGCTCCTTGAAATAAGCCAGCCACTTGCGCGTAGCTTCCGGATCGGCCAGATCTGCTTTATTTAGAATAATCAGTCTTGGCTTGTCCCGCAAAATATCGTCAATCATCGGATTGCGGCTCGAAATCGGCAGACGGGAATCAAGCAGTTCTATTGCAACATCAATTAGCTTCAGCTTATCCTCGATTTGCCGTCTAGCCCTCGTCATATGACCAGGAAACCATTGAATGGCCAATGCCGTCACCTCCTTTGACTTCTGTCAGCTTCGTAATGAATTAATGATTTATTAATGAAATATTCTTCACCGGCCAGAAAATAAGGTCTGCACGGCCGACAATATCCCCCAGCGGCACATAACCGATCATCCGGCTGTCCGTGCTGTCAGAGCGGTTATCCCCCATTACGAACACATGGCCTTCCGGCACCTTATTGTCCGTAAACTGCTCATTCGGGAAGTTCTTATTGTTGTACAAAATGTTGTTATTATGCGCATCATCAATCGCGCCTTGGATGTACGTTTCGTTCACAGGCTCTCCGTTAACTGTAACGACATCCCCTTCAACTGTGACTGTGTCGCCTGCCACACCAATGACACGCTTAATGAAATCCCGGCCCTCTGAAGGCACATGGAACACAATGACTTCTCCGCGCTCCGGCTTGCGGATATCGTAGAGAATTTCGTTAACAATCACTCTTTCGCCGGTATGGAAGTTAGGCTTCATGGAAGGGCCGTCTACGATAAACGGTTTGAACAAAAGCCAGCGTATTAGAATAACCAGAACCAATGCAATCGCTATCGCTTTAATCCATTCCAGGACTTCATTCTTTGGCTTCCGGGGGCTCTGGCCGTTTGAATCAATCACTTCGCCTTGCCCTTGCTGCAAATCCTGCTGCATAGTTCACCGTCCTCTCCAATAATTGTTATCTCCACTATACAATACAAAAAAGCTCCTGCCAAAAACTCCCCCGCGATTACTCCTTCAGGAGGCCTTTTCGGAGAAGCTGTTCCTAAGGCACATATGTCTAAAAACCCACAAAGTGATGCTTGAACTTCGATGCTTACTCAGGTACTTTGCGGGGAGCACAATTCTTTAATTACAAGAAATAAACGAAAGGGGCTTGAATTCAAGCCCCTTTCCTTTGTCACTATTCTAGCGACGAATTTCTTTAATTCTTGCAGCTTTACCGCGCAGGTCACGAAGATAGTACAGCTTCGCACGACGAACTTTACCGCGGCGAGCCACTTCGATTTTCTCGAGTTTAGGGGAGTTAACTGGGAATGTTCTTTCCACACCAACACCATAAGAGATTTTACGAACCGTAAAAGTCTCACCGATACCGCCGCCGCGACGTTTGATTACAACGCCTTCGAACAACTGGATACGCTCACGAGTTCCTTCGATAACTTTTACATGCACCTTCAAAGTGTCACCCGGGCGAAAACTCGGGATATCTTTACGAAGTTGCTCTTGTGTAATTGCTTGTAGGATATTCATTAAGGACTTCCTCCTTCCGTACAGGTGTTCTTGCCTCTTCCGGAGAGCCGTTGCTCTCCCTCATTATCCGCAGAGGACCACCGTATTCCACACAACAGAAGTAATTTTATCATAAAAGACAGGCTCATGCAACATATATTTATTCTTTAAAGCGGCAGCATATCCCGTTTCTTCGCCTTCACCTTGCAATCCTTGCAGAGTCCGACCACACTTCCGTCATCCTGGGCATAAAAAATCAGCTTGCCGTTCTTCTTCTTACAGGAGGAGCACTGCTGATCCGCAGCATTCTGCTTGGCCTTACGGTGCCCTTCCATAGAAATCACATTACTGGCCTTCCCCTGCTTCGGCGCTTCAGTCTGTTCTTGGCTCATCCGGCTGCGGTACACGGTATAGACAACTGCGCCCACCAACACAACGATCAGGAAAGCTGCATACTGCATTTGGCTCATCCGCCCCTCTGACTTGTTCAGTCAAAATAGTAAACAGACCGTCTCCCGGGTCTGCTTCCGTGCCGGCCCTCCAGCTGTCACATTTCATTCTTCCGTTCCTTAATCTAACGCTAGTGTACCATAATGCAGAGTTGAAATGTAGCCGCAGGCTTACTGGACTATAGTCCAGTACAACAACCCGCCGCCAGGCTGTTATCCAGTGTTTTCCCATAATATATAATACTGAGTATACATAAGCAAATAATCATGCCTTTAGGAGGGCCTATATAATGAAGAAACATCACAGCACAGCAATTATTGCAGCAATGGCCGTATTTTCTATTGCACTTACCGGCTGCCGGGAGCTTCCCGGCAAGGAAGCAGCGGATAGCCAACTGGAGCAGACGATCTCCGGCAGCTTCACCCAGGAAGCGGCAGAAGCCGTGAAGCAGAGTCTCAGCGATGCCAGTGATGCTGTAGGCGACGCCATCGAGAACACAGCGGGCATGATTGAAGATCAAATGAACACTAGCGGAATCAGCCGGAAGTTCTCCACCTCCCTGCCTATTGCTTCGGCTTCTGTCCTTAAGTTAGATAATTCGGTGGGGGAAGTCGCAGTGGCGCCCGCATCAGGTGACGAGATTACTGTCCAGGCCACCGTCATTGTCCATGAGCAGACAGGCCACAAGCTGGTATCCGGTGTACTGGATCATACGGAAGTTTCTATTGAACATAAAGGTGACGCTCTCATCGTCTCTGCTCATGGTGAAGGCAATGCAAAGAAGGATCTCTGGGAATGGGCGCAGCATGAGTACGGCGATTCCAACTTCAGCATTAATTATGTAATCGGGATTCCAGAGACCGTTGACCGGTTTGAGATTGATAATAATGTAGGCACCGTTCAGCTCCGCGGGCTCGAGGGGACTTTTGAGATTAACAGCAATGTGGGCAGCATCATCCTTCAAGACACCGTGTTCACAGGCAAGTCCAGTGTGGAGTCGAATACGGGAAGTATTGAGCTTGGAGTATCCAGCATGACCAAGGGCAGCAGCCTCAAGGCCAAGAGCGATATCGGAAGAATCTCCGCCGATCTGTCAGCATCAACCGCATGTACGGTCAAAGCCCGCAGCGAACTTGGCCACATCTCCGGCGCTGACAACGGTACATCTAAGGATTATAATGGCGGCGGTCCGCTGCTATCGTTAACCACGCAGATCGGAGCTATATCCGTTAATTAACAGCCTCTACCTTGAGCGCATTTTACCCGTATACTATATCATCCTATAATTTATTCACGCAAAAAGTGGGCCTTCCTGACTTCCAGGAGCCCACTTTTTTGTGTTGTTCAGGCCATCGTCAGATTAGCGCAATCGCCAGAAGCGTGAACAGGCTCAAGGTAAGGATCTGACTGCCGTAGCCATAGTATCCGCCATAGTAGTTTCCTGCACCGCCCGGATAGAAGGCCGAAGTTTGCATTCTACCATTGCCCTTTGTTTTCAGATACACATTATTCCGGTCCACATCCACAATAATTCCTTCATGACGTTTGCCGTCAGAAGTCATAATGCGTACACGCTTATCCTTGCAATGGAGACAATTATAATAAGCTTCCATCTGCTGTTTCCTCCTTAATCGTGGTTCTGTATCTTATGAGGGGAGGGATAAGCCGGTAACGGCTATCGTCACGCAGCAGCTGTCTATAATTAAATTAGCTGTGAAATGAATAACTTGTGAACATTGTGTATCAATTTTGTGTAAAAAGGGGTAATATTAAAGTAACAAAACAATTAACCGCTTACGGTTGTGAACAATCTTCTACAATCCATAAGGAGGCAGGAATCATGAGTACAGCAGGCAGACGTTTTATTAATGAAGGAGTACTGCGGATCGCCTGGTTTATCATTTTCGCTTCGCTCACCTACACGGTGCGCAATTATACTTGGGCCATTGTATTGCTTATGGTTGTTGCCTTGTATTCACTGGTTACGGGAGTCATTATGCTTACCCGCCGGGATAGAGACAGGGGCAGGTTCTAGTTTAACCGCACATAGCCTTATCACCTAAATAAAAACACTTCCTACAGAGCGTGCTGCGCTGACGGAAGTGTTTTTTGTTTTAGCGAAAACGGGAATACAATAAATGCCAATCCTCTACAAAATATGATATAATCGCAGAAGCAATAGAATAGGCTTGCAAGGGCGGTCGGCTACCTCTCCGTAGAAGGGAGGGATGCCCATATGACAGTTAAAGACACATTAACGCTAATGATTTCATTTGCGACTTTGGTTGTTCTTATACTATCATTCCACAACAAAAAGTAGACCGCCCTCGGCAAAGGTGAATGGTCTACTTTTTGTTGATTATTCCACTTTTTAAGCCTACCGCCCTTAAAAGCGGCTATTGCTCGGGAGTCGTGTCGTATGTACGACTCCTGTAATTTCTATAGTATACAACATATTGCTTATAATTTAAAACCATTTATAGTTATTTTTACTTTCATCACTCTAATTCATACGCAATTTTTCATGAAGCTTGCAAAAACTCCCTCTTGGTAAGGAATCGTTATGTTGTTTAAATCGGAGTAACAGGATTTGAACCTGCGACCTCACCCACCCCAAGGGTGCGCGCTACCAGGCTGCGCTATACCCCGACATTTCAAATCAATCCATTCCTTCATACTTACGTCTGCCGCATACCTACGATTAACATACGTTCATCTAATACATAATATGACTGTAAGCGGTTACTTACTACTTATACTATAAATATACCTCACTAGTGCAGTAGTTTCAAATAGAGTTCAGCGTTTTTATGGAGTTCAATATTTTTTCGGATGTTATTAAAATTTAATGGATTTTCCGTAAAGGCTGTGCTATACTCTTGGCACAAGGAAAGGAGGTGCGTTCACATCAAGCATGACATGCTGAACGTATCCCTTACCCGGACCAACGGCTGAATGGTTTAGCCTTGGTGGCGCGGGATACGGATCAAAGTTACAAACTAGCGCCTCGGGTAGAGAGACCGTCTTCGGACGGTCTTTTTTATTTACCTGCTTATTATCTAAAAATAACCGCTTGAGCCATCAGGACCTTAAGTCCTTCTGTTCAAGCGGTTATTGGTGTAATCTGCTGTATTACTGAGGCTATGGAACCTGATACCAGGGTCTAATTCATTCCTTGCACATCTTAGTTATGATTTACGATTCTTATAGAAATCGATAATATCACTTACTGTGCGGAGCGGCTCCGCTTCTTTGTTGTGGACTGTGTCCACGGCTGGCTTGAATGGTTCATGCGTATTCGTAGTCACTTCAGTCATTCCTTTCGATAGTTAAGCTAGCTGTGTCTTACGCTGCATCTACTCTTGCGGCGCCTCTTATTATTACCCCTCTACATGGGTACCGACACACCCCTGCTTCTATTTTCAAATAAAAAGCTACTCTTCCTGCCTACCTGTCACATTCATGAAACATGTCTTACAATCCCCAGCACACAGCAAAAAACGCCTCCCTAACGTAATATACGTTAAAAAGACGCCTGCTATGACTCTATTCAGGCCCAAATTTACAGTTAATTATTCTTAAGGCTTGCCTGCTCCTGCAGCCGCTTCAGCGTCTGCTTGTCCTTCACTGTCAGCTCAGCCGTCTCCAGCAGATCCGGTCTGCGTTCGAGGGTACGCTGAAGCGCCTGCTCACGCCGCCACACTTCGATATTGGCATGATGTCCGCTGAGCAGCATGTCCGGCACCTTCCAGCCCCTGAACTCTGCCGGCCGGGTATAATGCGGGTACTCCAGCAGCCCGGTGCTGAAGGAGTCAGAGATTGCAGAGGTCTCGTTACCCAGCGCCCCCGGCTGCAGCCGCACGATCGAATCTATTACGGTCAAGGCAGGCAGCTCACCGCCGGTCAGCACATAGTCGCCAATCGACAGCTCGTCCGTCACCAGATGCTCACGGATTCGCTCGTCATAGCCCTCATAATGACCGCAAATGAAGATCAGGTGCTGTTCCTGTGCCAGCTCTTCGGCGATCTGCTGGTTATAGGTCCGGCCCTGGGGGCACATCAGAATAATACGCGGCTTCACTGCCTCTGTATCCCCGTTGTCCCCATGCTCCCCGCCAGCGTTATTCTGAGCCAGCACATGCTCCACCGCTGCGAAGATAGGGTCAGGCTTCAGCACCATGCCTCCCCCTCCGCCATAAGGCGTGTCATCTACGCTATTATGCTTGTTGCCCGAGAAGTCGCGGAAGTTCACAGTGTTCAGTGAAGCAATGCCTTTATCACGGGCCTTACCGAGAATGCTGGTGCCGAAGACGCCTTCACACATATCCGGGAACAGCGTCAGCACGTCGATGCGGATCATGGGAGCAGCCCTTCCATGAGATGCACGGTGATTTTTTTGTCTGCAATATTGACGTCCAGCACTACATCGTTAATAACCGGAATCAGAATATCCTGGCCCTTCTTCGGCTTCACTACCCAGACATCGTTGGCCCCGGGCTGCAGAATCTCTGTAATCGTTCCCAGCGGCTGGCTGGCATCTTCATCCGTGTAGACTTCACAGCCTACGATCTGGTGGAAGTAATACTCGTTCTCCGGCAGCTCAACCAGATTATCACTAGGCACCTTGAGCATACTGCCTTTGTATTTCTCGATCTCATTAATATTCGTATACCCCTTCAGCTTGGCGATATACATTCCTTTATGTTCTTTCGCCGATTCTATCGTAACCTCGAATTTCGGGCTTCCGTCTGCGGGAATCAGCAGCAGCTTGTTGCCGGGTGCAAACCGCACTTCCGGGAAATCGGTATGCGACAGGATCTTGACCTCTCCGCGAATGCCGTGCGTATTCACCAGTCTGCCTACGGTTAACTCTTCTGTCATGTGTTCATCTCCTTCACGTTGATTGCGTACAGCTAATAAATTCTTATATTTTCAACAAAAAGGAGCCGGGATATACTATCCCTAGCCCCTCCTTGTGCGCATCCTTAAGATAAAATATCCACGGTAACGCGTTTATCACTTTTGACTGCTGCAGATGTGACTACGGTACGAAGCGCTTTGGCGATCCGTCCCTGCTTGCCGATGACCTTACCGACATCATCAGGATGCACGGAGAGCTCATAGACAATCAGGTGATCCTTCTCCACGGTCCGTACGGCCACATCCTCCGGATGATCCACTAAAGCCTTAGCAATAACACCAACTAATTCTTCCATAGAGGACCCTCGCAATCAGTCATTATTTCTGAAGCTTTGACTCATGGAACTTCTTCATCACGCCAGCTTTGGAAAGCAGGTTGCGGACGGTATCAGATGCTTGTGCACCTGTCTGAAGCCATTTAAGAGCCTTCTCTTCGTCAATCTTAACGACTGCCGGTACTTCGATCGGATTATAATAACCGATTTCCTCGATAAAACGGCCGTCACGAGGAGACCGGGAATCGGAAACCACTACACGGTAGAAAGGCGCTTTATGTGCTCCCATTCTTTTCAAACGAATACGTACTGCCACGAAATTCACCTCCTTAAAAGAATATCGTTGTCGATCCCTCCCAAACCCTCCCTTCCCGAAGGGAGGGCCCCAAGGGCTCTGCCCTCTGGACACCCGCTAAGTGCAACTAGCGTAGGCGTTCAGATTGGCGGGACTTGGAATGAGTTCGAGCGGAGACCGCTTTTCCTCCCTGCGGGATACGCTTGACTGGCGGCGTTCCCTGGCAACGAGGTTTTAAAGATTTCAAGATCGAAAGACTAAGATCAAAAGATTAAGGTCAAAAGACTACTCGATCTTCTGATGTTGTACTATATCAGATCTAGGGGTAAACCTTAAACCTAGAACCTAAACATTAAAGATTGACCCTGAAGATTAAGATCAACGGAACGGGAACTTCATGCCGCCTTTGCCGGCAAGGCCCTTGAGCTGCTTCATGGCGTTCTTCTTACCACCCTTGCCGCCTCCGCCGCCCATCATACCGGAGAACTGCTTCATCATCTTGCGCATTTCATCGAATTGCTTGATGAGCCGGTTCACCTCAGCGACGTTGGTACCGCTGCCTGCTGCAATACGCTTGCGGCGGTTGTGGTTGATAATCTCAGGCTGGGCTTTCTCGGCCTTGGTCATGGAATGAACAATGGCTTCGACACGGCCCATCTGCTTATCATCCACCTTCAGGTCCTTCATGCCCTTGGCCTTGTTCATGCCGGGAAGCATATCAAGAATCTGATCGATCGGTCCAAGCTTCTTCACTTGATCCATCTGCTCCAGGAAATCATCGAACGTGAACTCTGCATTGCGCATCTTACGTTCCATTTCCTTGGCTTTTTCGGTATCGATGTTGGCCTGAGCCTTCTCGATCAGCGACAGCATGTCGCCCATGCCGAGTATCCGTGAAGCCATCCGCTCCGGATGGAACGGCTCCAGCGCATCGATCTTCTCGCCGAGAGCGGCGAATTTGATCGGGCAGCCGGTGACCGCCTTGACGGATAACGCAGCACCACCACGGGTGTCACCATCAAGCTTCGTAAGCACTACGCCGGTAAGCTCCAGCTGCTTGTTGAAGCTGTCCGCCACATTCACGGCATCCTGACCGGTCATGGCATCGACTACAAGCAGCACTTCGTCTGGAGTTACCACGTTATGGATCTGCTTCAGCTCTTCCATCAGCTCTTCATCAATATGCAGGCGGCCTGCCGTATCGATGATGACATAATCCAGGTTGTTATCCTTCGCATGCTGAACACCTTGTCTGGCAATCTCTACCGGACTGGTCTGATCACCCAGCGAGAAGACAGGAACCTTGATCTGTTCTCCGAGCACCTGTAGCTGCTTGATTGCAGCCGGACGGTAGATATCGGCGGCTACGAGCAGCGGGCGGTGATTGCCCTTCTGCAGCAGCTTCGCCAGCTTACCGGATGTGGTCGTCTTCCCCGCGCCCTGCAGACCCGTCATCATGATGACCGTCGGCGGCTTGTTCGACTTAGCCAGCTTCGCCTGGCTTCCGCCCATCAGCTCAGTCAGTTCCTTGTTCACAATATCGATGATAACCATGCCTGGCGTGAAGCTGTCCATCACTTCCGTGCCAACAGACTTCTCTTTCACCTTAGACACAAAGTCCTTGACGACCTTGAAGTTAACATCGGCTTCCAGAAGGGCCAGCCGCACTTCACGCATCGCTTCGTTTACGTCATCTTCGGATACTTTCCCTTTGCCGCGCAGTTTGCTGAACACATTCTGCAATCTTCCGGTTAATCCTTCAAATGCCATAGGCGGCTCGCTCCCTTCTTCCTACTCTAACTTCTGCAGCTGTTCCATGAGTTCCATGAACTGCTGTTTATATTGCTCAGGCAGCATTGCCGTATCCTGCAATCTGCGCAGTTCTTCTAAGTATTTGTTGCGGTCTTCATGCTTGGACAGGAGTCCAAGCTTCTCTTCATAATTCTCAAGCACTTGCTCCGCCCGCTTAATATGCTCGTACACAGCCTGGCGGCTAATTTCAAATTCCGCTGCGATCTCCCCCAGGGAGAAATCATCATGGAAATAATATTTGAGAAACGTCTGTTGCTTGTCAGTAAGCAGCCGTTCATAGAAAGCAAATAACAGGTTAATACGGTTGGTTTTCTCGAGCCTATTCTCCTGACTCATTAAGGGCACTCCCTTCGTCAAGGAAAAACACTTTACAGCTTCACAACGTCCCTTATGATACCGAAAACAAAGAAAGATGTCAAGTCTTTTTACTTGTCATCTTTCACTTTGCCCAATACCGGCATTCCCGTGTTGAAATCAGGCGCCATACCTGCCCTAACTTCCCGCATTAATGAATAGGGAGAATGAATAACAATACAACGAAGAAGTGCAGAACGGTTCCCGTAAGCACGAATAAATGCCAGATTGCATGATGGTACGGGAAGCCCCGCCATACATAAAAGACGGTGCCGAGGGTGTACATCAACCCCCCTGCTACCAGCAGTGTCATCCCGCCACTGGCGACAGCCTGGGACAGAGGGCTCCAGGCGATTACGATCATCCAGCCCATCGCAATGTAGAAGATGGTGGACATGAACAGGAATTTTTTGACGAAAAAGGCCTTGAAGAAGACACCGAACACCGCCACTCCCCAAGCGATACCGAATAAGGTCCAGCCCAGCGGTCCGCGGATCGCCACCAGCATAAACGGGGTGTACGTTCCGGCAATGAATAAATAAATCGAGGAGTGGTCAAGGAATTCAAAGAAATCCTTCGCCTTCCCCTCCCTGAGACTATGCACCATGGTTGAATTAAAATACAGCAGCAGCATAGTAGCGCCGTAAATGGAGAAACTGACTACATGCCAAGCCGTGCCGTTCTGAACGGCATATACGACCAGCATCACCAGCGCAGCAATGCTTAAGACGGCGCCGATCCCGTGAGTAACCGCATTGGCAACTTCTTCCTTGCGGCTGTAAGTGTGAGTATTAGCCATACCACGATTCCTTCCGTTTGCGGTTTCCTTCTATTATAGCCGTTTCTCCGAAGTCCTTCCAGCTTAGGGACGCCGCAGGGCAGGCTGCTGCTGTATCATTTAATCGCTTAAGAAGCCATCATTTGCTGATGCAGCAAGGCTTATTCAAATCTTATAGCTTGTAGAGCTCTGTATACTTCGCTTCCAGATAATCTGCCAGATAATCGGGATTCAGCGGTTCGCCTGTGACTTGCTCGATAATCTGGGAAGGGGTCAGGCTCTGGCCGTAGCGGTATACCTTGCCCGTCAGCCATTCTTTGATCGGCAGCAGGTTACCGGCAGCAATCAGCTCTTCGAACTCCGGCAGCTCCTTGCGCAGAGTGTTCAGCATCTGGGCCGCATACATGTTACCCAAGGAATAGGAAGCGAAATAGCCGAAATCTCCACCGGACCAATGAACATCCTGCAGCACGCCAAGCGCATCCGTAGGCGGTGTAATACCTAAGTATTCCTGATACTTCGCGTTCCAGGTCTTAGGCAAGTCCTTGACTTCAAGCCCTTCATTGAAAATCAGCTTCTCAATCTCATAACGCACAATAATATGCAGGTTATACGTCAGTTCATCGGCTTCGATCCGAATGAAGGAATTGCCTACGCTGTTGATTGCCCGGTAAAAGTCTTCCATCTCCACGTTCGCAAGCTGCTCCGGGAAATGCTGCTGCAGATCGCCATAGTAACGCTGCCAGAAGGCCCGGCTGCGGCCGATCATATTCTCCCACAGTCTGGACTGGGATTCATGAATTCCCATGGAGGCGCCCTGTGCCAACGGTGTACCGATCAGCTCTTCACCGAAATTCTGCTCGTACAGAGCATGTCCGCCCTCATGCAGCGAACTGAAGATGGAGCTGGTCACATTGTCGAGCAGATAGTTCGTTGTAATTCGGACATCGCCGGGGTTCAGGCCCGTTGCGAACGGATGCACACTCTCATCCAGACGTCCTGCCTCGAAATCATAACCCATCTGTTCGAGTAAGAAGAGGCCGAACTTCTCCTGTTGCTCCTTGGGGAAGATTTGGCTCAGGAATTCGGTGTCCGGCTTGTTCGGCGAAGCATTGATCGCTTCGGCCAGCGGAACAAGACGGCTGCGCAGACGGGTGAAGATAGCATCCACCTTCTCAACCGTCAAATCCGGCTCGTACATATCCAGCAGTGTGTCATACCGCGAGCCTTGTACGCCCCAGTAATCAACGAACTCTTGTTTGAAGGCCACAATCTTGGTCAGATATGGCTCGAAGGAGGCGAAATCATTATCATCCTTAGCCTCTTCCCACACGGTCTGCGCATGGGCGGTGAGCACCGAATATTCCTCGAAGGTCTTGGAAGGAATGCTCTTGCTCCGCTGGTACTCCTTGCGCGTATCCTTGACAATCTTATTCTGATTGCCGTCCAACTGCTCCGCTACTTCCGGGCGGCTGAGATACTCTGTGAACGCTCCGATCTCCTCAGATACCTGGAGTCTGAACGCCTCTCCACTCAGCATACCGAGCGTGGCAGAACGGGTCTCTACGCCTTTGCGGGGCGCGCCTGTACGCAGATCCCAGCCCAGAAGTCCAATTGCTTCATAATAGCCTCTGATTTTAAATAATAGCTCGCTGAATTTATCCCACTGTTCCCGGACCTGCTGTTCCATGTCTGAGCACCTGCCTTGTCATTTTTTTCTACTCCTCTTGATGATACTTTTTATAATCGGTATAATCAAATTCGGGCTGTTTCTCTTCAAATTTGAAGCAGTTAACGGCTCACAGGCACGGAGACAGACTCCGCTTAGATTTTGCAATATTTGATTACAGGAAGCCCTTTATGTTCACGGCTAGACGCAGTACAATGGATTACAGTTTAATCAATTAAGGAGGCGCATGCTCATGAGTCAGATTACAGACATTATGGAGTTCAACAAGCATTTTGTAGAGGAAAAGGCATATGAGAGCTATCTGACCAGCCGCTTCCCGGATAAAAAAATGCTGATCATCACCTGCATGGACACGCGGCTTGTTGAGCTTCTGCCTAAGGCCATGAATTTCAAGAACGGCGATGTCAAAATCATCAAGAACGCCGGAGCCGTCATCTCCCAGCCGTTCGGCAGCGTTATGCGCAGCGTCATGGTTGCGCTATACGAGCTGGATGCAGACGAAGTCATCGTCGTGGGGCATTATGAATGCGGCATGGCTTCCCTGAACGCGGACAAGATGATTAACTCTATCAAGGAGCGTGGAGTGTCTGATGAAGTGCTCAGCACCCTGGAGAATTCGGGAATTAAGCTGACGAAATGGCTGCGCGGGTTTGACAATGTCGAGGAAGGGGTAATTCAGACTGTGGAGCTGATTAAGCGCCATCCCTTACTCCCCCCAAACGTACCTATTCACGGCATGATCATCGATCCGGCTACCGGAGCGCTTGAGCTTGTCTCGGACGGCTACGCGGACTAAGGCAACTCTCTGATACTGCTGTTTGCGCGGGTCCCGGACCCGCGCTTTTTTTGTGTCCGGGTTCATAGGCCAATGCCGGATGATAACATTTATATTTGTGATAACAAGTGGAAACGGCTTTGCCGTCCTTTTAAGGACGATACCGTTTCAGCGAGAAATAGAAGGATAAGTTATCGTGTGAAACATATAAATTCTTATATTTTAAAAATTGAAACCTTAACCTCCGCTCTGCGTATTACCGGGCAACAGCCAGGTACACTGGGTGTTACCAACTTCTAGGAGGTTCTCGTACTCAATGAAACCAATGAAACGTGTAATGATGATCGTCATGGCCTTCACACTGTTCTTCGCCGTCACTGTTCCTGACTTCGCAGATGCCCGCCGCGGCGGGGGCTTCAAATCAGGCAGCCGGGGATTCACAACGACCCCGAAGAAATCGACCACTGATAATGTGAAAAAAAGCGATAGCACCAAAAGCAACACCAACGGAACTGCAGCGAACGCGAACCGCGGCTTCTTCAGCGGCGGCAGCTTGATGAAAGGCCTGATGATCGGCGGGATCGCCGGCTTCCTCTTCGGCGGAATGTTCGCCGGAATGGGTGCTTTTGGAAATATCATAGGATTCCTGATTAACATGCTGGCCATCTACTTCGTGATTACGCTGATTATGTCCTTCTTCAAGCGCAGACAGGAACGACGCAGAATGCAGGAAAGAGACGGACGCTACTAATGGGTGTTACCGTTCTCAGTATGGACGAGATTATCAATGCGATCTGCCTGCATATGGCGGAACGCAAGGCTGTTCGGGTGGAGGAAGTCCAGGTGGAACTGAGCTGGGACGAGGACACCGGATACACCGCAGAGGTCTGGATACAAGGACGCAGCCAGTACCTGGTAGAGTCCAACATGATTGAGTCCATTCTTCGCTACGTACACAGCGAATACGGCATCCGAGCCTACCGTGAAGATGTTCGGCTGGAGCTGGACGAAGAGATTACAGCAGTTGTGAACACGTAAGCGTTGAAGACTTGATCGAATAAAGGGATGACCCCGGGTAGCGGGGTCATCCCTTTTATTTTCTTCTGCTGTTTAGTTTCCCTACCTTTTATTGTCAGCGCCTTATATCCACAAGATCATTTATCCTTCCGGCGTATGGAACCCGGCCAGTACATCGTCCCTGCCAACCCGCGCTGCGCCGCTTCCGTGCAGCTCAGCCCAAGGCACACGCTGCTGCCGCAGAATCGCCGCAGTTCCTTCAGAAGTGTACTCCGCATACCTGACCGTCTGCTCATTGGCAGGCTCGCCCCAATGAGCCCAGCCTTGGGGGTGGATATGCTGGCCCATCCGGCAATCCACAAAGACAGTCTTGGCATGCTCCCGCCATGGGCGGCCCAGGAATACAGGAGCTGTGCCCGGCTCAGCGCTCAGATAACAATGGCTGAACACGTAGCCGTAGGCCTGCCCTTCGGGAGTGGAGGCTGCCGTGATGTAGCCTGCATGGCCTCCGCTACCCCGCAGGCTGTGCAGCGTACAATGCTCGAAGTAGGCCGTTGCTCCGCCAAAAATATAATCTACCGTTCCCTCAATGTGACAGTGCTGGTACAGCTGGCGGTACTGCGCGTGCTGCTCCCTGAGCGGAATCCCGCCGAACAGCAGACGCTCTCTGGGAGCCGGCGGCAGCGGACCAGTGAACAGTGTGTCCTGATGGCCCTTGAATGTACAATTTCGGAATACCGTCTCATCACAATGGGCGTACACCGCCACAGCCTGTCCTACCTCACTGCCTTGTCCCGCTGTATTAGAAATAGTCAGATTCTCCAGCACCAGCTTCCGGCCGCCCAGGAACAGGGTGGGAGTGGCAAAGGTCCCGATCTCTTCCCCCTGCTCATCCAGCTCCCGGGCATAGCGGTTCATCGTGATCTCCACTTGTCCGATGCCGATGATACGGAGACAGGAGCGGTAGACCCTCACCTCCTCCTTATACACTCCCGGCATAATGTAGAGCGTAGCCTCTATGTCCGGGTCCAGCCGTTCCAGGGCATCGACTGCCGCTTGAATGGTAGAGTAATCGCAAAAGCCCTCCTTGCCCACCAGCATCCCTTTTCCCATCCCCTCTCAGACTCTAGCCTTCGCATAAACCCTACTTACTTACTTCTGTGTCAGTTTGTATGCAGCTTCATATTCTTCGGTGATCTTGGTTCCGCCGGAATCCTTCCAGGTCTGTACGTCTTTCTTGAAGGTCGCCTCATCGGATTGGCCCATGATATATTTGAAGGTAGCATCTGTGATGATCTTTTGCAATTCCGTTCCCTGTTCATTGTTGGTTGCCGAATCTAGGGGAACAGTCGGGTCAAGCACAGCGAACTTGTCATTCTCGCGGATCAGTTCATTAGCCAGCTGCTTCTCAGGGTTCGCATCCTTAAGCGTATAGGCAATCTCACTAGGTCTGCTGGAGGAGAAAGGCTGCACATCCGCCTGCCACAGCTCGGTGTTCAGAATCTTGAAGGCGCCGTTCTCATCGTATTCAAAGTGAGTGCCTTCAATCCCGCCGGTCATAAGCATGAACGCCTTCTCATCGATCAGGTCATTGACGAACTTCAGCAGCCGCTTGAGCTCTGCTTCGGTCTTCACCTCTGATTTCGGAAAAGCCATCAATCCGCCGATCCCGCTGCCCTCGGACCAGATATGATACTGTTCATCTCCACCCGAAATCTTGTTCACCGGCACCAGCTCCATGCCCGGCTGCAGATCCTGCGCCAGTGTTCTAAGACTGGTGATGTCCACCATACCGGTATAAATCCCGGTTTTACCCTGTGCGAATTGCTGCTGCTGGTCTGATTTGGCTGTAACTGCGAAGTCCTGCGCCAGATATCCGTTCTCGTAGAGCTTTCTGGAGTAATTCATCGTGTCGATATACTCTTGTGTATCGAATTCAGGGGTAAACTTGCCGCTATCATCCACCTTCCAGCCATTCGGCGTGCCGAAATAGGAGCTTAGTGTTTTGAAGCTGCTGTATTTCAGCTCTGATCTGTCCCCGAAGCCTGTCGTATCCTTCACACCGTTGCCGTCCGGGTCGTCCTCTGTGAACGCTCTGGCTACTTCATACACCTCATCCAGCGTCTTCGGAACCGGCAGACCCAGCTTATCCAGCCAGTCCTTGCGGAAAATTAGACCGGAACGCGCCAGATTCTTCTGGAAAGGAACGCCGTACAGTACGCCTTCAATCGAAGCCGCTTCCTTCAGCTCAGGAGCAATCTTCGCCAGATTACTGAACTCTGCGAGATACGGCCCCACATCCCAGAACAGCCCTGATTTCAGTGAGCTTCTAACCGATGAATTGGTCATCATGGTCAGGGTGACAATGTCTGCAAGCTCCCCGGAGGCCAGCGCCGTAGTGATCCGCTCTTCCTTGGAAGCATCGGGCACCCAGTTGAAGGTGATTTTGCTGTTGGTATATTCCTCAAGCAGAGATTTGATCGTATCGGTCGGCGGTGACGCCGTGTGCAGAATATTCAGCCAGGTTACTTCGAGTGTCGAGTTCAGATCCTCTTCAGCGGCATTCTTCTTCTCTTCCTTGTCTCCGCCGCAAGCCGAGAGCATAGTGGTAGCCATTGTAGCGATTGCAATTAGAGTGACCCATTTTTTGTTCATAACACTTCTCCTTTGGTAGATAGAAATAGTTAGCCTTAGCCTTAATACACGCCGTCTTCGCCCATCTTCTTGGCCAGCTTGTTGGAGAGCATCACGAGAATTAACCCGACAGCACCCTTGAACAAACCTATCGTGGTGCTGAAGCTTAATTGCCCGTTCTTCAGGCCCGCCGTATAGATATAGGTATCAAAAATCTCGGCGACACTGCGGTTCAGTGAATTCAGCAGCAGATACATATGCTCGAAGCCGAGATCCAGCGTGCTGCCGATTTTGAGAATCAGCAGAGTAATAATCACAGGACGGATGGCCGGCAGTGTAACATGCCAGGTCTTGCGCAGACGGCTGGCCCCGTCCATCTCAGAGGCTTCATAGAGCTGCGGGTCCACGACAGTAATGGCAGCCAGATAGATAATGGTTGACCATCCAAGCTCCTTCCAGATTATCTGCAGAATGTAGATCGTCCGCAGCCACTCGGAGGAGGTAAGGAAGCTGATTTTGTTGCCGCCGAGACTTGCGATCAGCTCATTGATGACCCCGCCATCCACCGTCAGGAACACATACGTAATAGAGACAATGATGACCCAGGACATGAAGTGCGGGATATAGATAATCGTCTGAATCCAGTTTTTGAGATAGCGTCCCTTCAATTCGTTCAGCATCAAAGCTACAATAATCGGCAGAGGGAAGAAGATCACAATGTTCATGGCAAACAGAATCAGGGTATTGCGCAGCAGCTGCATGAACGTAGGCTCCGTAAATAACCGGATGAAATGCTTCAGGCCGACCCACTCACTCCCGGTAATTCCCTGGAACGGCTGATAATTCTGGAACGCAATGATCAGCCCGCCCATGGGCAGATATTTGAAGATGATGAAATACAGCAGCCCGGGCAGGATCATCAGATACAGCAGCTTGTATTTGTTCAGAGCCGTAAGAGCGCGTGCGCCTTTCCCCTTTTCTATGGTCAGATTTGGTGTTGCGGTGATGCTTGTTGCTTTCACATGTCAGCCTCCTTTGCTCGTTCCTGTTACGATCCCAGCGTAAGAAATTTCTTACATTACGTATATAATCATTATGTGATAGCGTTTACAGAACCCGCGTGGCTGCGGGATTAAGGCCGATCAGATCTCCTCTGAGGATTATCTGCCTAGGCTAATGATTATTCTGCGGAGGCGTGCTGCACAGGGCTGGTCTGCGAACACCTCATGCCCGGATTATATACGTAATTTCTGCCCCTTGTTACAGTGAAGAGGTACTGAAATACGAGGAGGATCACAGAATGAACCATAGCTCACGTAGAAAAGAATCAGTCGGCGGAAGGATCTTCACCTTCGTTAACGCAGCCATACTCGTTCTGATTGCGCTTGTCTGCTTATTGCCCTTCATCAATATCATTGCCAGCTCCTTCGCTACCACCCAGGAGGTCATGGCCAAGCGGTTCATCTTATTCCCGACCACTTTCTCTCTGGATGCATACCGCTACATTCTCTCGACGCCTACCATCTTCCGGGGACTCGGGGTATCCGTGGGTGTCACTATTGCAGGAACCGTAGTCAGTATGCTGCTTACCGCGCTGATGGCCTACGGCTTGTCCAGGAGATACCTGCCTGCCCGCAATACGATTAACTTCATCGTCGTCTTCTCCATGCTGTTCAGCGGCGGAATGATTCCCACCTTCCTGGTCGTCAAAAGCGTCGGCCTGATCAACTCGTACGGCTCACTGATCTTCCCGGTTGCCGTCAATGCCTTCAACATGATTATCATGCGCAACTTCTTCCAGGCGCTGCCTGACAGTCTGGAGGAGTCCGCCAAGATCGACGGGAGCAATGACTTCGGAATCTTCATGCGGATTATGCTGCCGCTGGCCCTGCCTTCCATCGCCACCATCTCCCTGTTCTACGCGGTTGCTTACTGGAACACGTACATGAACGCGATCCTCTACATGAATGATTCGGCAAAATGGCCGATCCAGGTGCTGCTGCGCCAGATCGTCATTGTCTCCAGCGGGATGCAGGCCGAAGGAAGCTCAGTCGATATTGTGCCGCCGGCCCAGACGATCAAAATGGCGGTCATTGTCATCGCCACCGTGCCGATGCTGGCCGCTTATCCTTTTGTTCAGAAGCATTTCACCAAGGGCGCTCTGCTCGGAGCAGTCAAAGGCTGACGGTCCGCCGTTCAGCTTCCATCCAAAAATATAGAACATATGCAGAAACGGTACCGCCTTGAAGCAAGGACGGTACCGTTTCTGCATGACCCCTGATACAAGCTCCTAAGCCAATATCCCCTATTCCCGCTAAAATCAACCACTACTCGCCCTGCTTAAGCTTCCGGTAAGCGCCAGGCGTAACCTGCTCCTTCTTACGGAAGGAACGGATGAAATTCTGCGGATTATGATACTGCAGCCGTTCGGCAATCTCCTTGATCGTCATATCCGTCTCCGTCAGCCACCGTTTGGCCATCTCCAGGCGGTAGTTCATGAGGTATTCGCTGAAGGCGGTGCCGTACTCTTTTTTGAAGATGCTGCTTAGATAATTCGGATTGTAATGAAGCCGCTCGCCGATCCCCTCCAGTGTAAGCTCACGGTCATATTCCGCGTGCACAATGTCGGTGATCTTATCCGAGAGACAGCGGAACTGCTGGCTGGTCTTGTCCTTCATGCTGTACATCATGGGGTAAATAACCTCCTGCACCAGCATCCGCTCCATCTCTTCGGGATTACGGATGTCCAGCAGGCGGTGATACAGCTTATTGTTATCCTGTGTCAACAGGACGCTAACTCCCAGATGCTGTTCGAGCTGGATCAGGTTATTCACGAGCCGCACCAGCATGACCTCAAATTTCAGGGTGCTCTTGTTCTTGCCCATCAGCTCCGCCAGGAACGGATAGAGCGCAGCGGTGACCTGCTCCTTATCCCCCAGACGGATGGCATTGAACAATTGCGTCTCCAGCTCTGCCGGATAATGCAGCGACACCGGACCGGAGACGACCATGGATATATCCTCATAGAAGATAATCGATTCCTTACCCAGATTCAGCCGCTGATGCAGGGCCTGCTTGCTCATCTCCCCGGCTTCCTTACTCTCTAACAGATTGCTGTAAAAGTTGCTGATGCCGATACTGATCGACACCTTAAGATAATCGCGCACCGCCTTCAGCAGGGCTGCCGCATAATCAGTCACTTCCTTGTTCATCCCGGCATCACTGTACCCGGCGAAGGTCAGGATCGTGGCCTGGGTATCATCATTCAGGATAATAGGCAGCAGCCGGTGCCCAGGCGGGATTAGCTCCTCCACCATCTTATTGACGGCAAGCAGCAGGACATCCTTGTCCGAAGCCTCCCGGCCGCTCAGACTGTCCAGCTGAATCAGCATCGCCGCATATCGGCGCTTCTCTGACAGGCTGTACCCGAACCGGAGCAGACTCTGCTCCAGCTCCTCTGCCGAGACGCGGCTGCGGAACAGATTAAGGATCAACTGTGTCTCTAGCCGGGGCATTTCCGATTCGATCAGACTCTCAAGCGAAGCCTTCTCCGAGATCATCGTATCAATAGAATGCCGGATATATTCCAGCTCATTCCTGGAATTCATCTGCGGAATAACCGGCAGACTGCGCTTGAGCTGCTCAATCGGCTTGGTGAAATATTGGGAGATCATATAAGCCACCACCCAGATCAGGAGAATCAACAGCAGCCCCATCGCGGAGATCCCGAACTTGGTCATCTCCAAAGAGCGGGTAATCTCCGCCTGATCCAGTACAGTAAGATAAATCCAGTTATTATACGAGGACTTGGCATAGATAAGCTTAAGGCTGTCACGGCCGGAGATCTCCTGTTGGACCGTCCCCTTGTCCTCCATGGAATTGATCGTTCCGGCAAGCCGACCGAATTGCTCCGGGGCTAACAGCCCCTTGCCAGGATCGGATTCATACATCAGTTCTCCATGCTTGTTCAAAATGTAGACGTAGGCATCCTCCTCGCTCTTCATCGTGGCATTCAGGGTATGTAATGAAATGTCGGATAAGGCAATCGCCTGCTTCTTACTGGAGAACACCGGCAGTGTATTCACGAACCGGATGCCCTTGTCCGTCTTCATCCAGAAGAGGCTCTGCTCCTGATTCTCAATATACTGCTCCCGGAGCTGCTGGACCTCTTCGGCACTGAGATTGCTGAGCTTCTCATTCAGGATCTGCCAGTTCTGCACCAGACTGATCAGCGAATATTCCGTCCCTTCAGCCGCCATGGAGGCGATATAATTCAGCTGCGAGTTCACATTCCGGTAAGCGATGAAGTCTTGCTCAGTAATGGGATGGGTCACAACCTCCTGAAAAGAGCTGGTGGTGCTATAGGTGTTGAACGCATATTCTATCGTTTGGATCTTATGCTCCAGATTGTTCTTGATCTGCTCGATATAGCTCTGCTTGCTGCTGGAGAACCGCTCGACCACTGAATCGATGGTACTGATGTAGATATAGCTTCCGAAGCCGACCACCAGTCCCACGCCCAGAATTAATATAGGAATAAAGATGCTGTAGAACATTCTTCCTTTGCTCATTGTGTTTCCCCTTTGATTTGATAGACTCCATTAAATTATAGCGTTTTCATGAATGCGGTTCCATGATTATTTTCACGTGTGCAATTTGCAGATCTCCCGGTGAATATCATCCGCACAGCTGAAAAACCGGATCAGCGATAGGCTGATCCGGTCCTTTCACATCCTGGGGCTATGAGCCTTGCTTAGAGTAACGAAATCGCCAGCAGCTCGAACAAGACCAGCGGCATAATCACATTGCTGTTCACCGTACCGGGGTACGGGTAGCCCGGGCCAGGATATCCTGGACCAGGATAAGGCTTATAGTATGGGTTGTAATATCCGCGGCCCATATCCGTGGCTATGGTTACAGCCAGGTACATATGCTTGCTGTCCATACCGGCAATCGTACCCTCATGCATCTGACCGTCAAGGGTCTGCACCTGCACTTTGTGATTCAGATACGGCTTACAAGACTGGTGAAGCGAATCGCGGACCCCGTTCAGATGCTGAACCACCGCCGGGTCTGCCTGATAGATTACCGACGTTTGCTGGCCGGAAGAAGTTGTCGACATAAGTGGTTGACCTCCGTGTAATTGGATTTGCTTCATACTATGCACCTGCCCAGTCCGGTGTGCCTAGCCTGCTTCCCGCCGTTCATACTATCCGCATACTCAGACCAAACAGCCGTACACCGGAAAGTCCGGTATACGGCTTAGTTATTAATACTCTACAAGTGCTTTACTCTGGGAATAAGGACAAAATCACCCTGAGGGCGAGTAAGATTACCTTCGCGTGAGCACAATGTATGCTGTTTTTAACATACATTCAGGCCGCATGCCTGCTTGCGAGCACAATGTATGCTTTTTTTGATATACATTTGGTTCAACACACACCTTTTCCACAGCAGCAGGAAACTATAGTTTCCTAATATAATTAAAATGCCACGCCGATTCCGCCCTGCCCGGCATAGGTTCCCATCACGGGTCCCATCGTGGACAGCAGAACCTCCTTGAAGGGATGCTTCTCCAGAATACGCCGCTTGATCTCCAGCGCCAGCGTCTCACAATTGCTATGCACAATTGCGATTACCGCCTGCTCATAATCATGCTGCTTCTGGTCCAGCTTGGCCAGCAGATGAGTCAGTGCCTTGGGCAGTCCGCGCGTCTTCTCGACCACTTCAACGATACCCTCGTCGCTGATCTTCAGGAGCAGCTTAATGTTCAGCACGGAAGCCACAGCGCCGGAGATCCGGCTCAGCCGTCCGCCCTTGATCACATTTTCCAGGGTGTCCAGTGTGAAGTACGCAGTCGTCTCTTCGACCTTGCTTAGCACTCTGTCCTTCAGTTCAGCCAGACTTGCTGCGGTGAGTGACCATTTGGCCGCCATAGCGACAATCAGGGTCAAGCCGCCGGAGAAGAGCTTGGAATCTATAATTTCAATCGCATTCGGATGTCCTTCTTCCTCGTACATCTCCTTGGCAATCATTGCGGTCTGATAAGTACTGCTAATATTAGAGGACATGCAGATGACCAGAATGTCAGTGCCTGCTTCCACTTGCTTGAAGCTGTCCAGGAAGGTCTGCGGACTCGGGCTTGCAGTCGTAGGCAACTCCTTCGATTCATGCATTTTGTCATAGAAATCCTTGGCATTCATATCATCCGGCATCAGCTCATGGCCGAAATGGACCGGCAAATGAACAATGGAGATGTCATACTGCTTCGTGTATTCAGGGGGTAGATCCGAACCGCTATCCGTTATTATCTTGATGGGCATCAGAATGCTCTCCTTTCAATTCTATACCATTATAGTTACCCTTTCCGGAGATCGATAGTACAATTTATAACTTGTCAAAATCGGAGTTTTGTGCTTAGTCCTAGTTGTGATATGGTTGAAGCATATGGTTACAGAAATGGAGTGTACTTAGATGAGCAAGAATAGAGTATGGAACCGCGGCAAGCATAATGGTGCCGGCCTGTCCAAGAAAACCCCGGCTGCCGTGGACACGGACAGCAGCGCAGAGTCTGCTCCGGCAGAGGAGACACAAGCTGAGGTTATTAACGAGCGGATTGATACGGTCAAGCCGATGAACCGCAGCAACTGGGTCACCCGGCCCGCCCGTGTGAAGCCGCAGAACCCGGAGCGTAAGAATTAAGCAGCTTAATGGCTGAAATGCTTCTCATTCTATGGGAGCATATTTACTCCTCAACCTTTCTTATCATGCAAGCAGAAATGGCTATGCCGTCCTTAAGAGGATAGCGTAGCCGTTTCTGCTTGCACTGGTTGGTTGGAGAACGTAGTGCTTGTGAGGACGGGAAATAGCCAAGCGGGGTATCAGCTACAACGATTCAGACAGACTATCCGGCAAATACCGGTTCTCCCGTATTAGCGTCCGCATCACCTTCAGCGTGTTCCGCTGCACCGGGACACCCGTTGTCCGGTGCAGCTGAAGCCAGCGCAGAGCAGCCAGTGCCTCGAACAGCTCCAGCTCTGCCGGGCTATAATTGCATTTGGCGGCAAAGGCTGACCGGTAGACGCTGGCATTCCGCTCCGCCAGATACACTCTAAAGAGCAGAATAGACCACGCAATATCATACCTCGGATCGCCATGCTGGACATTGGTCCAGTCGATGATAGTGAACTTCCCGGAAGACTCCAGAACATTGCCCAGATGATAATCGCCATGAATGAGCTGGTGAGCAGTCAGTTTGCCCCGCTCCGCCAGCTCCTGCGCCAGCGATCGGATCTCCGGCTGCTCTGCCCAGGAAGGGAAAAAGTAATCTGCGAAATCATATGCAGGAACCTTCAAGCTGCTGGAAGAATCGATCTCCAGCTTATGTACATCGAGCAGATTGGCTGCTATGGCTGTAAGGCTGTCGGCATTCACCTTCTTAACGGGCATACCATCGAAGCTGGTTAACAGCACCTGATGACCCTCAGCGTCGAGCCCCCAAGCATACGGCCGTGAGACCGCGCATCCCTGCCGGAACAGCTGCTCCAGCACTTGATACTGGATCGAGATGTCCGGCCGGGACTCACGGTTCCAAATTTTCAGCACAAGCTTCGTATCCGGCAGTGTAATTCTATGTACTTCGGCTTCCAACCCGCCCTTCATCTGTGTTACGGCCGCCTCTTCCAGCCTTGCTATTAGGCCTTCACTATCTGCGCCCTGCTCCTGCCAGCGGATACCGTTCAGAATCTTATTCATAATATTGTATTCCCCTTTCGTATGAATGACCAGCCTAAGCCAGTCTTCTAGGCACTTTCCCCAGCATGCTGAATACAATGAGGCAAACAGACAACTCCAGTAAATGAGGGAAGCGAAATGGAACATTGGATCAGAGTAGAACCGAACGTGAAGATCTATGTCAATGATATCAATCCACAAGGCAGTAAAACCATCCTGTTCATTCACGGCTGGCCTGCGAACCACCAGATGTTCGAGTATCAATACAACCAGCTGGTACCTCAAGGGTATCGCTGTATTGGCCTTGACATGAGGGGCTTCGGCAAATCAGATAAACCGCTGGGCCGATACGATTACAACCGTCTCGCTGATGATATCCGCTGCGTAATCGGCGCCTTAGGGCTGAGCAATATTACGCTGGGCGGGCATTCTACCGGCGGGGCTGTCGCGATCCGTTATATGGCACGGCATAAGGGATACGGAGTCTCCAAGCTGGCCCTATTCGCTTCGGCAGCCCCCAGTCTGATTCAGCGGCCGGGCTTCCCTTACGGCACAACCAGAGAAGTTATAGAGCAGATTATTAAGTCAACTTATGAGGACCGGCCAAATATGCTGCAGGATTTCGGCAAGATTTTCTTCTATCACCAAGTCTCTCCGGCGTTCTCGGACTGGTTCTTCCTCTTAGGACTAGAGGCGGCTAGCTGGTCCACTATCGCTGTCTCTGAGGCTTGGCTGCAAGAAGAGCTATTCCTGGATCTCCCCCAAATTCATGTACCTACGCTGATTCTTCACGGCATCCATGATCAGGTCTGCTTGTACCCGCTTGCGGAAGCGCAGCACCAAGGGATCAGGAATTCAGTACTTATTCCGTTTGAGAACAGCGGACACGGATTATTCTATGACGAACGGGAGCGGTTCAACCGGGAGCTGTCGCGGTTCGCCCAGTAGATTATATGCATAACCTGAACAGGACTGCTCCAAAAGCCATGAAATAGCGATTTGGGGCAGCCCTGTGGTTAATGCAGAAATTATACGGCGGCTTGAGGGGATCGCTACAGCTCCAGCGTCTCTCCATAGCCAAGCGCCGAGCCGCGTATTCCCGCCTCTTCCAGCGCCTGAACGAAGGCTCCTACATCCTGGCGGATTGGCGGGAAGGTATTGTGGTGAACCGGAAGTACCTGTCTTGCTCCCAGCCATTTCGCCGCGATAAGCGCATGCTCCGGCCCCATGGTGAAATGTCCACCGATGGGCAGGATCGCGAGATCGATGTCATACAGCTCCCCGAACATTTTCAAGTCGCCGAACAGCCCTGTATCCCCAGCATGCAGTACCGTGTGTCCGTCCGCCTCAATAATGAAGCCCGCCGGTGTGCCGCCATAGATACTCTGTCCGTCTTCGAGGGTGATGCTTGAGGTATGGAAAGCATGGATCATCGTCGCCTTGGCGAACCCCAGATCTACCGTTCCCCCGATGTTCATGCCAATCGTCTGTGCGCCTTGGGATTCAAGGTAACCCGCCAGCTCCACAATCGCTACAATCGGCACATCATTGCGCTTAGCAATCGGTGCGGCATCCAGCATATGATCCATATGGGCATGCGTCAGCAGCACCGCATCGGTCTTAATCTCCTCTACAGTCGTCACCGCCGCCGGATTACCGCTAATGAACGGGTCGATGATCAGCGATTTGCCGTTGACCTCAATTTGAACACAGGAATGGCCGTGGAAGGTAATTTTCATAGAATTCCTCTCCTCTTCATGACTAGATTTTAATAAGTCCTTAGGAATGAATCGTGCAAAAACCCAAGGTTTACGTTACAATGACACCAAGTTGCTCTACATCCAAATCCAGCAGTGCGATTGACGAATATAACATAAATAATAACGTTCGTTTGTTTTTATGATATATCTATTCCTGCCAGCTGTCAAGAGAGGTGTGAAGAAGTTGCTGTCCGTTGAGAAAACAATGCTGTTTCTGTTATCTAAGGTGGAGCAGATGGGCGCCCAGCAGTTTGTCGAGATCTATGAACACAGGGGGTACACCTCCACCTATATCCGCAATGCCCTATCCCGCTTGAAAAAAGAGGGCTATATCGCATCCCCGGCCCGCTCCTGGTATAACGTCACTGCCGAGGGCCTCGCCTACATTAAGGCAATAAACAGCAAGCCCGCCCGTTACCAGGAGCAGTGGGACCATACCTGGGATGTCGTGATGCTGGAGGTGCCCGAATCCGAGCGCAAGAAGCGTGACCTGTTCCGCTCAGCACTCGGGCAGCTGGGTTATGGGCTTTTATATAACAGTGTGTACATCTCACCGTGGAACTATCAGGACGAAGTCTTAGCCCAGATCCAGAAGCTGGAGCTGGAAGGCAAGGTGTCCATCCTGCAAGGCCAATTTCAGGAAGGCACGATTACACCGCTCAAAGCGCAGACCATCTGGCACCTGGACGACATCGAAGCCTTATACCGGAAGAAAGCAGTCTGGCTGAAGGAAGAGTTCGCTCCGAGATTAGCGGATAGACTTCAGGCGGGGCAACCGTTACAGCTGTTCTTGCTATATTTGCAAATGGGTGAAGAGTTAAGCGGACTGTTCATGGCCGACCCCTATCTCCCGGATGAGCTGCTGCCGGACCACTGGCCGGGCAAACGGGTCCTCTCAGACATGAGAGAATACATGGTTAGAGCCGCTCAGGCGATACCTGCAGATTCGTTCTATGCTCCTTTCGTTCAATAAGGTATGGCAAAGAGCAGCCCGGATGAAGGGCTGCTCTTCGTATATGAACTACTCTTCTAGGCTGCCGGAAGCCAGCAGCTCCCGAACCGCTTCCTTATTCGTAAGCGGAGTCCGGCAAGCAAAGTTGCGGCAGACATAGGCAGTTGCTTCGCCGCGGATGGCCGGTTTGTCAGCCAGATGCGGCAGCAGACGGAGCATCTCTCCGCTGTCCCCTTCCCAGTTGACGATGAGCGCTGCGTCCGGCAGATAGGTCTGCTGGACCTGAGCGAGCATGGCGTGCAGTGCGGGATCTTCTTTTTTGCCGGAGAGGACCCATTCTCTGCCCCCGGAGACCATCCCCAGATGGGCCTGCAAATACATCGCATACCCCGGCGGATACTCTGATGCAGCGGAAGCAAGCACCGCAGCGGTGCGCTCCGCGATCTCTTTTAACTCCATATCCTGAGTAATAACTGACAGCTTCCATAAGAGCTTCGCCGCCACCGAATTCCCGGACGGAATCGCCCCGTCATACAATTCCTTCGAGCGGACCGGCAGCTTCTCCCCGTCATGACCCGTGAAGAAGAAGCCGCCGCCATCCGTATCGTGGAACAGCTCCAAGAGTCCGTCCTTCAGCACCAGCGCCCGTTCCAGATAGACCGCATGACCTGTAGCTTCATATAATTCGCTGAAGCCCCAGATCAGGAAAGCATAGTCATCCACATACGCCGGAATCGCTGACTCCCCGTCACGGTAACGGGCCAGCAGCCGTCCATCTTCACGCCGCAGCTTGTCCCAGATGAAGTCCGCTGCACGTTCGGCGGCCTTGGCATATTCCGGCTTCTGTAGAGCTTTGGCTCCGAGGGCTAGCGCAGCAATCATCAGGCCGTTCCACGAGGTCAGCACCTTATCATCCTTAAGCGGGTGAATGCGCTGCTCCCGGTACTCGAACAGCTTCGTACGCCATTCGTCCATCCGGGTCCGCAGACCCAGAGGATTCATGCCCATGCGCTCCGCGATCTCCTCTGGCAGACCTTGGAGCAGATTCGGAATATTTTCACCTTCGAAGTTACCTTCCGGCGTAATCCCATATACATGGCAATACGAATGCATATCCTCCAGCCCCAAAGCTTCCTCAATCTCCTCGCGGGAGAAGACATAGAACTTCCCTTCCACCCCTTCGGAATCCGCATCCTCTGCGGAGTAGAAGGCACCTTCCGGCGAAGTCATATCGCGCAGCACATACGTGAAGATCTGCTCGGCAATCTCCGCATACAGCGGCTTCCCCGTAAGCTGGAAGGCTTCCAGATAGACGTTAGCCAGGAGAGCGTTGTCGTAGAGCATTTTCTCAAAATGCGGCACCAGCCACTCCCGGTCGGTCGAATACCGCGCGAAGCCGAAGCCCACATGGTCGTACATGCCGCCCTTATACATCGACTCCAGCGTATGCTCCACCATCCGCAGCGCTTCCGGCTGATCATGAAGCTGGCTATACGCCAGCAGGAAAGACAAATTATGCGGCGAAGGGAACTTCGGCGCATTGCCGAACCCGCCGTATTCCTCATCGAACTGCCGCCGGTACAGCTCATACGCCTCATGCAGCAGCTCCGCTCCGGGAATACCGCCCGTAGTTTCAGGATTGTACGCATTCTTGTGATCCAGCGTGTGCAGCTCAGCCAGCAGATCATCGCCCAGCTTATCCAGCGCTTTGCCATCCTGCTCCCACTTCGCATGAATCTGCTCAAGCACCTCCATCAGCCCGATCCGCCCGAACATCTGCCGCTTCGGAAAGTACGTCCCGGCATAGAACGGCTTCTTCTCCGGCGTCAACAGCACCGTCAGCGGCCATCCCCCGCTCCCCGTCAGCGCCTGACACACCGACATATACAGCGCATCAATATCCGGCCGCTCCTCGCGGTCTACTTTGATGGCTACGTAGTGATTGTTGAGAAGCTGTGCGACCTCTGCGTCTTCGAATGATTCGCGTTCCATTACGTGGCACCAATGGCAAGTCGAATAGCCGACAGATAAGAAGATCGGCTTGTTCTCCGCCTGCGCCTTGGCAAAAGCCTCGTCTCCCCATGGATACCAGTCCACGGGGTTGTGGGCGTGTTGTAATAGATATGGGGACTTTTCATTTGTCAATCGATTAGGCTGCCGGCTTTCTTCAATCTTCATTTGTGTAACCTCCTTAAGCAGGATGTACCATTCTTAGTATTACCCAATAGAAGAGAGAAGACACTAACGAGAGTTAGTGTCTTTTTATGCGAAAAGTTAATAAAGCTAATTTATACTATTCAAACAATAACCGCATAGAAGATACATTAGGAGAAATTATTCTTCCATCCCAAGGACCAGTAATCCCTAACTCCTTTGGTGTAATTTTTTGATAGCCACCTTCCATACCTTGTATCTCAATATTGTATTGTTCATCAATTGATATAATAGCAGATAAAGGTTCACTATGTAATACAATATCTTTCATATATGGATATTTGTCGTGAATTTCACTGGAGTGGCAAAAATGTTCAAATTCTGGACCAAACCATTTATAAGATATTGAGTTAAGGGTAAAATAATAAGTTTCGTTAATTTTTTCTATTGAATCTGTATGGTCGTGACCATTAACACAAAGTAATATTTTCTTCCCATTAGCCGTTGCTTGATTAATGATACTTTGTACTTCTTCTCGGTTTGATACACCACGTTTTCTAAAGCTGTTTTCTAAGCTGTGATGCGAAAATATAACTACAGGTAGCAAGCTTTCTGAAATTTCTCGCTGTAGCCAAATTAATTCAAAATCAGGTATTGATGGATATATACCATCTGTTACTTCATAATTACGCTTATGATATACTTCAAATTCATTACCGTATCGAATAAAAGCTGCATCAAGCACTATAAACTTTATATTTCCACATTCAAATGAATAGTATGAGTGTTCCATACCAAGCCAATTTATAACATCATTTTTAGTATACAGGTCAGTATCATGATTGCCTATTACGTGGTAATGTGGCTTTTCAAAACCATTAAATATTGATAGCAATTCTTCATTCTTATGGCATGGATGACAGAAATCCCCAAGCTCAATTATAAAATCCACCTCTGCTTCACGTGCCCTTGTTATAAAACTATTTAATCTTTCTAACCCATCTGGAATAACATCATGATGTAAATCTGTAAAAAGTGCAAATTTTATAATACCCATTAGATTACCTACCTCCTTTAAATATTCAGATTACATAAGTAATTTTTCGTTCGCAAGTATTTAGTAAGGGACCGGAAATTCATGATCATTAGGGTTCCGACTACATCGACATAAACCTATAAATCGAAATCACTGATCTTCCATTGTCCGTCTTTCATCCGATTAATTGTAAAATGATTTGTCATTACTTTATCAAGTATTGCTTGATTTTCTTGAAAATATTGTTGATTTCGTTGTACAGTTTCCACAATCATTTCATCTTCACCAACAGCTTTAACAGAGATTGATTTTAGATCATATATTTGTTTAAAACTGTGATGAGTTCCAAGAAGTTTGGCAACTTTCAAATTCAAATTGTTACTTGTAACTAAGGAATTCTTTATCTTAATCTCATCCCCCTGTTCAACTTGAAGCAAGAAGCGTTCAACTGCGTTTTGAGCAATACTAGACGCTGTGCCTAATCGCGCTTCTTTTATACTTGGGTCCCATTCCATTGCCAACCCTGATACTTCTGCAATGAGTTGAAGTGGAATATAAGTTGTTCCATTGTGAATCTCAGCCCCAACTGCAAGTTTCCGCTGTTTACCATTAAGATATACAGTGGTATCCCCTGGCTTAAACCGAATTTCCTTACTTACCATTTTCCCTGTGATTTCGTGTGTTTTCTGGTTCTCTACTACTTTGAACCCCAATCTTTCAAGTAAATCGCGATAGGGTACCAATACAACTCCACTTTTCACAATAGGCAGGTTAGAGAGTTTAAATAACTCTCCATTAATACGCATTGAAGCTTTCCTCAGACCTATTTTAAACATACCTATATTATCTGTGATTCCGATTAAGTCGCCCTCATTGTCCACAAGTAATTCAGTGAGGGTCAGCCCTGAATTATTACGTAATAAACAGAACATCTCATTTCCCATCTCGTCTAATCCATAAATATTACCGTTACTATCCGAAAAAAACACATGTCCTTTAGAATTCGCAACAATATTTTCAGGTGGTCCATATTTCCTCAATTTATAGCTCCATTTTATTTTCCCCGATAAATTTTTTGCGATTAGAATTGCACCTTCACCAGCTTCATAAGAGCCACCTTTCCATTGATTGGTATCATCATTATTTGTGAATGAGCTTTGTAAATTCCCCGCTATTTTCTCGCTATTAACCGGTTTGCCTTGATCATCCAATAAAATCATCTTATTGCCTATTTCAACAATAAGATATCCGTTTAAATCAGAAAAATAAATATTGTCTACATTTGTTGTTGTGCCCAAAAGACGATCCTCCGAAACCAAAACATCTGTTTCATACGTCCAATTTTTCTTTCCGGTTTTATTGTAAGAAACTATTCCTGTTTGTTCCAATACAATTATATTCTCATTATTATCCAACCAATAAATTTCTGAGAAAGGACTATTAGGTTTTACAAAGTTTAGAGTTGCCCGAACTGTTTCATCTGAATTGTATATTTTTATATATCCATGCTGAGTAATAGTTCTTGGTTCTTCATCTATAATCTGAAGGGTGCTTGTTTGATCATAAAATGTAGAAATAAGCGTCCCCTTCGTAGTGCGAGATACATTTGCCCGTTCGTCAAAAAACATCCAGTTTCTCTTTCCCTCTCCATCAACTGCTGTATAAATGTCATTAAAGTCCTTATAATAAACCATATTGTCCGAAAATTTATCAAAGCTAAATTGGTGTGCACTGCGAATCGTCCATTTCCATTCATATGTACCGTTGGTCAGAAAATTCAACGATGTGTTTGTCTTCTCTCCAGAACTATCATAAAATGTTACCGGGGGTACGATACTCTGTTCCTTTGTTAAATATTTTGATTGCTGGCTGGCTTCTGAAATTCCCATCTCTGAAAAACTAATAAATATCATGCAAAAAATAAGCAATCCTATTACTTTCCTCATAAACAATCGTCCCTTCAAAATGCATCTTATTCCATCCTATAAAGGATAGCATAAATCTATTAGTCAATAGTATATTTTGTACTTTATTGTCATGTTTTGTTTTATTGGATGTTTCAAAGGTTTACACTAGCGAATAATTCGCTAAGATATGCTTGCGATGGAGGTGTTTGATATGTATCAACATATCCGGGATTTACGCGAAGATAAGGATTTGACGCAAACTCAAATGGCGGAGTTTTTGCAATGCAGCCAGCGGATTATAGTAATTATGAACGCGGTGATGTCGATATTCCCACAGCGATTCTGATCAAGCTGGCAGATTTTCATATGACGAGTACTGACTATTTACTTAATCGAACGAACCAAAAGAAACCTTACTCCAAAAGTTAAACTAATCTTCGTAAGCGCCATAAACTATGTTTATAGCGCTTACGAAAAACTCCGGAGGACTTAATTAAATGAAAAAACTTCTGTTTATTATATCTGTTTGCTTTCTTTTATTAGGATGTTCAAATACCAAAGCTACAAGCAACAATAATTTGTCCAATAGCGATCCCGTGACTTGGCTCACAATTGATGGAAACAAATACTTTTATACAACTACTTATGACCAGATGGATGAGACCACACTGGTAGATACGGGAAACGTAACTGATACGGAAGACGGAATTCAACTTGGTCTTAAAATCTACAAAAGCAATGTCTTCGAAGACCGTTATTTCATAAAAAGCCAAGACTATGAAAACGTATGGCGGGAATATAAATTACGCGATTAACAATGTCTCCCATTTGATTTAAGCCAGCCAATAATATAATCGAATCTTTCTTCCGTTAATCCATGACTGCCTTGAAATCTTTTGTGTTGCAAATTATGTAGAGCTTTCTGTTCTAGATAGGCTGGACTGGCTTTTTCAACAATATATGCAGCATCTCTTGAATATTTATCATCATCCGCAGATACAATAAGCAGTCGTCTTGGTGCAATACAAGATACTAAATCATATATATCGTATTTACTGTGGAAGTTCGGAATTACACTCGCCATCTCGATCCCAACATTGTTACTGATTCGATTTGCATAAGTACACGCACTGCCGCTTGCACAGCTAAAAGCTATTCGTTCATCTAACGCAGATAGAAACAGAACAGTATTACCTCCATATGAATGTCCAAGTGTGCCAATACACTCATTGTCAACAAAAGAGAGATTAGAAAGCAATGTTATACCATTCATAGCATCATCTATCACTTTTTTCATCAAACAATCGCCTTGTATTATACGGTAGCACATTTCATTATAATGTTGCCAAAAGTCAGCGTCGCCTGAGAGAGGTTCAATTCCGTGTGCATTTGTACGTCTGTCCTCAAAGCATATGGAGTCAGGAGCTAACACAACAAATCCCTTTTTGACCAATTCCGGTCCGAAAGCTTGCAACGGATTTCCTGCTAATCCACACACTTCGCTCTTTCCAAAATGATGCTCCCTATTATGCTGGTGATGGATGAGAATCGCTGGGTTTTTATCAAGTACTTCCGGAAGCAAAAGATAGGCAATAACTTTGTCTCCGTAAGAATCATATTCAATTAATTTCCTTGTATATCCATCTTCCTTCGTTGAATCCAGTATTCTATATTCGATATTAGTTATGGGATTAGGAGATGTTATTCCAATGGCTTCTGCTATTTCATTTCTTAAATTCGCTATGTTACTCACCTCTTTCATAAATACAGCTCGCTGGGTTGAATACGGTGCTGACCGGTGTGCAATAGCTCTGGCAAACGCCCTACGCGCTCAGCCAAGCGGGAGAGTTGTTGCTCATGAAAATAAGATAAGCCCGTATGAATCCGGTCCTGGAAAGGTTCAAGCCATCTCGCTTCCAAGCTGTCTGGGCCGAAATACACTCCGAGCAGCGAGCCTGCTGTTGCTCCGAAGCTGTCGGTATCATTGCCTTGCATGACCTGCTTGCATATTCCGTCTCCGGTATTCTCAGCAAATCGAAAGGTATTTATCAAGGTGCCGATTTCCTGATATACCTGGCAGTGGGAATGATTCGCGTACTTCTGATGAATGTCCTGATAAGCGTCCAGCCAGTTATCTGCATCCGCTACGATCTGCAGGCAATCCGCAGTAATCTCATAGAACCGGCTCCTTCTAGGGACGAATTGCAGTGCAGTACTTATTATTTCAAGCGGATCGTGCAGCACATGTGCGGCGGCAATTGCAGCGGCAATGAACATCGTGGCATAAATTCCTGTCCGGCGGTGTGTAAAACTGGCATCACGCCAAGCCAGCTCGGCCGCAAGCGCAGGTTGACCGGGGCAGGCATAGCCGTAAGCATCTGCACGAATTGCCGCACCGCATAATTCTGTACCTTGCACCAGGAAGTCGGGCCAAGATTCCATCTCAGAATGATTGAATAATTCCCGGTCATGCTCTAGATAGCTTATCCCCGACCGAACCAGGATGGCCCTCTCCGGTCCCCAGGTTGTACTTATCGGAAGATGATTGATCCATAAATCTCTTAGGTTTCTTTTCGTAAAACCCTTACCGAATTGCTCTAACGCCATCATGCCCATTAAGGTGTAGTTGATATCATCGTCAGGTGCCACATAACGAATCCGCCCCCGCGTCGTCTCGAACCAGGACCAATGGCGACGATCCAAAGCATGGAGAGCTTTTTCAGAAATATAATCATTCAGCGGCCATTCCCCTATAGCGGTTAACGCTTGACGTAATTCTGGCAACGTGGGATTGACCTCGATCGGCTTGCCCAGCATTGAACCACAGACTGAAGCGAGGAAGCCTGCCTCTACACGCTTGGCACTGTCCTTCAGATTCAATACTCCGATCTGGCCTAGAGGTCTATCCGGGTCGCATTCCCGCCATATCTCCTGCAAATCGTCCGGCTCATAGTAAGGCCAGTTGTCCCGCATTGGAATATCAGCCAAGCTATGGGCGAATTCCAGATAAGCATCGTAGCTTGAGGGAAGCTGTTCCAATCGGGCTAAATAACCGGAGGTTTGATGTCCCTGTGCAAATTTATTACGCAGAATCCCCTCTAATTGATGTTTCAGAAACGTTAGTGATGGCAGCATGTTGTCTCTCCTTTATTCTGATTATCACAAAACCCCAACAACTTAGAAAAATAAACCGATTTCAAAAGCTCACTGTTTATCGCATGAATCTCCTTAATAAATTCCATAATTTTAGTTCGTATCTCATTTATAAATTCACTTTTGTGTACTCTATTTCCTAGTAGTTTGAGTCGATTTACAGAGCAATTCAGAGCTTTTAAATTTCATTTTTTCGGTCTTCCCTTATCCTTTCTAATGCTCTTTTGGCTGCTATTTTCCCATTATGCATTCCGTTTTTGGAGATCTTCACCAGCTTTTCCTTAGCTGGTATATAAGTATGAAATCCAATAATCTCACATGCTCTTTCTTGAACAAACATATCTTCATCGTCTAGATATTTTATGATGGAATTAAGATTTCCTTTTGGCGTTAATGCCATAATCGAAAAAATATACTGACAGCGAATATCATCGCTTATAAGTTGGTCAGAGCTTATCATTAGATTCAACTCGTCAATACAAGCGAGATCTTCATTCATTTCAGTTTGACTAACTTCAAATTCTGCTGGATAGTCTTTATTCAAATCATGCCAATCCAGATCAGGATATTTTTCGATTTTCGTTATAAATGAACGTATACTTCTAAAGGCCGGAGATACATCCGTTTCCTCATGATCGATATAACATATCCTGTATTTGCATGCGCCTTGTACGTACAAGCCAATATAGTTTGAATGATCGTCACTCCACAAAGGAATCATATCCCGATAAGCCTCTATTTTGGACATATAATCAACTAATTCAACAATTTCGTCAGCTTCCATTAATCTTAAAAAGTAGTTTTGATCCTTTTGTTTCTCCTTGTGCAGCTCCAACTCCTCAACTAATGCAACAGGCAATGTAAGGCCAAGTCTGTGAATAAGATCTGTAAACATGCGACTACTCCTCATAAAATAGTTTTTCACAACCTAGTGTCACTTTATGATTGACTTTTGTTTTACTTTTTCAGAATGAGATAGTTCATATTTATTGCGAATGTACATTCCTAATGAAAGATGTATCCCACTCGTATTCTCTAACTGGCGCAACTCGCTTTTTGGCCACTATTACTTTCACCTTTTCTAGGAATTCTCCCAATACTCTACCGTCACATCTGAATATTCATCTTCACACCTACCAAACACCACTTCAAACTCACCACTAACTATTAAATGTGCAGTCACCTCTTCAATCCGCTTACGGCTGCACTCGTCCACAAGCACCATGTCACTTCCCCACAGATACTTTCCGTGTAAGCACTCACCCGTATGTTTATTCTTGTCAGCCAGTGTCTGAATGTTCTTGTATGTAAAAAATGAACCCACCCACCTTGAGCCATCTTCAAAGGTTACTATAGCATCCGTATTACCATCAACGATGTTCCATTCCCCTTCAGCCCATTCTTCAGCTTCAATCCAAATAGAGTACTTCATTCCATTCATCCCTGCCCCTCCAATCCTGCCTCACAAAACAAACACAACCGCAATCACCAAATACGAATACCGCACATTCTTTCTCAACATTATGTATATCGTTCCGTAAAGTAGTGACATGAAAAACGCATAAATTCCTGTCGCCCCGCCCTGGAGCAGAATGTGGATCAGGCCCCAGGTGAGTGCGAGGAACATCCCTCCGTAGGGCAGCCCGTCTCTTTTGAAGAGCGTTTCACCGAATTTCTGTCCAAAAACAATCGTTAACAGGATCAGCGCAGCTTCAAACAAGTAATAGATATTCTGAAAAACGAACCTCACCGCATCCTTGTATTCCTGAACCGGCTTAAACCCCTCCCATACGATTGTGGTAGCTGCAATGGCGATCACCGACACCACCACCGCGAGCAACCATTCCTTGGCCTCTGGCTTCGCATTTAACTTCATCATGTCAAAATCGTATTTGCGCTTGGAGAGCCTAATCAGGAATACCGCCATGCTTCCCCATAACAGGCATGTAATTCCCCAGTGGATACATTGATGAAGCAGTGTATATTCGGAGCTTTTAACTCCTAAGATTGAAGGCAATACCATCGACAATAGCACTTCCAGACCAAACCCTGCAAACGCATACAATGCTAAAGACAGATAATCGCTGGCTCCAACCTTTTTCTCTGCCATCCCAGTGTCCCCCATGATCCTCATCCTCCCCAGATCCATTCAACTTCATGTGCCAAAAGCTCACCCATCCTGCCACGCTCACCAATCTACATCGTTATCCCCCTCATACTTACTCATAATCCCCCGCACATATGCCTTAAACCCGCTACGGATCTCGGGCGGCCCCAGCACTTCACATTTATCACCAAAAGCAAGCAGCCGGTCGTAGCCATGGTCATTTGCAATAATGGGATACTTGGTCCAGCAGTGGTGTTCATCCACCCGCAGGATATGGTCAGCGCCGAACCGTTCGATCACCCGATCCATGACGGAGCGGTCCAGCCGGATTGTAACCTCGACCCAGCCCTGGTTCAGCCAATCGCTGCCGTCCATCGGGAGAGGCGTGAATTCTTTTGGAGCAAACTGCTCCTTCGTCACCTGGAGACCGCTCATTCTGGCCAGCTTGAAGATCCGGTAGTCCTGCTTGATCAGGCAATAGGCTTGCAAGTACCAGCTGCTCTCCTTGAAAACCACCTGATACGGCTCCACCCGCCGTTCACTGATCTGCCCCCGCGCATCCGTATATGCAAAAGTCAGCACAGCGTGCTCATTCATCGCCGTCTCGATCATCCCGAACAGGCTGCGCAGCGACTCATTCCCTTGATTCAAGGACAGATCCATGACGAACGGCGCATTCGGTCTGCCCTCTGCATTGTCCGGGTAGAGAGCGTTCAGCTTCTCCGCTGCATACACCATTTCCCGTCTTCCAAAAAGCTGCTTATAGCTCTGCATCCCATTCTGCAGGTTCTGGATTTCTTGCGGGGTGAACACGGTTTTGCCGACTTTGTAGGATTTCATCAGGCCGACACCGCCCCATGCCCCCATGAGCGTATAGATCGGCAGGCCGGCTCTGTTCAGCGTATCAATATCCCGGTAAATCGTTCGTCTGCTGACTTCGAGACGCTCTGCTAACTCGCGCGCACTAATCTGCTCATGCTCCAGCAGGATCATAATGAGCGCAATCAAGCGATCCATTTTCATCCTAACCACCTCTAATCAAGTATGCCATACAGCTGTCACAGTTGGTAGATTATGCTTGCTTGGAATACACAAATCCCATGATCCAGGAGGTACATTGTCATGATTTCGACCAGAATTGAAACGAAAGAAGCATTCCGTATCATCGGGTACAAGACAGTTATAAGTGAAGGCGGGGCAGTGCACGATCCGGCGTATTCTCCGCTCAAAACCACTTTCTTCAAAAGCATGCTGGAGAACGGCTCCATGGCCTCTCTGCGTCCCCTGTCTGAGAGCCCCTACGGCTTCGCCGCGATTGCTCAGGAGGATGGGAAGATCCTGTATATTGCAGGCGTTCAGTCGTCGGGGCACCAGCCGGAGGCTGCGGGAGAAGTACTTTTTCCGGGAGGAGAGTATTTGGTGTTGTCGGGTCAAGGCGGGTTATCGCGTCTCGCGTTTGACCGGCTGGAGGATGAGGCATTCGGTAGTATCCTGAACGATAACTATGAGTACGTGTATACCGGACACCCAATTGCGGAGGTACTAACCAATGGCAACCCTATGGATGCCGAAGTTGAAGTATGGGTGCCGGTGACAAAGCGGAAGGCGGTTTGAGGACTCCCCTAAGAGGAAATAACGTTAGGCTATAGGTAAAAGCAGCTTCGCTGCGTTGTAGCGCGTTGGATCAGCGGCACTCCGGGTGTGTGCGTGCGGCTGATCCAGCGCTCAATCGTATGCTCATGTAAGGCGGCTTTCGCGCTGACCATTCCAGAACGTTAAGGTGCAGGCGTATAGGATGATAAAGGCAATAATGCTTAGGACAACGGGGATAACAAAATTAATGTGAAGCAGAGAGATCATATTTAGCTGCACGACGGATAACAGGATAACAAACAAGAAGCTTGCTGTAATCATAAAATTGGACCAGGCACGGCGGTAAGATACGTCTTCTCTAACCCTCTTCTTACCTCTGCGGATACTCCAGTACTCAAAGATGAACAGAAGTGCCCCTAACACCTGCATGATCGTAGGTATAAACACAATACTATAAGATTTATCTACATAGCGGTCTACGTTCCAACCGCTGTCGAAATGGACCGGAAGTTGGTCAGGAATCAGATCGTAGTTGCGCAGCACGGTTACAATACTAACCACAATAATAACAGCATGAATGAGGAACCATTGACTGGACAGGCCAACATTTCCTTTACGCAATCCAGGTTCCATCTCCATAACCGGTGATTCGGGAGCAGCAGGCAGCGTAGGTAGTACGCTTTTCATTTTCAAGTGATAGCTAAAGTTAATAACCAGGGAGATTACGAGCATGGCGAGTGCATAGGAGATAATGATCCAACTGACTTGCCTCGAATGTTCATCACTGTAGATTAAGCATAGGATGCCAACAATGAACAGGATGGTATGTAAAAAAGCACTAATCCTGGCATACGACTTCCGCATCTGGCGCAGCTGCTCACTGTAGAATTGTACAGCGCTGACGGTGACTCCGAAACTAATCGTCTCTTTTGTTAAATCCGGCATACTCACGATGATTATAATGGTAGGTACAAATACTAAGATAAATACGATAACAGGCAGCATCGTCATATCATTCACCTCATTCTACATGCATATTATTTTACATAATCCTCAAAAGCGATCTTATATTCAGCATACTTTTCCGGATTACTTTTTTCATATATTTTCAAATAAGCGGGTTCCCGAAAATCTATATCATTTACTGAAAATTTGATACTCTTGTTAGTTCCATTCTCATTATTCTCTGTCTTATAGGGTTGTATGATTTCACCCTCCTGTTTAAATTCCATGGCTATCTTCTGAGCCCAACCATCCAACACGTAAGCAGAAAATGAAATATGATCATAGCCGATAAATTTATAAACTTCATTAATAGATGACGTCCTACCATAATTCTCGTATAGATCGCTTGAATATATGGCTACATATCTGTAAGGTGTATCAATAAATACGCCCATGTATTCAAATGCTCTATCTTTGCTGGTCGATGATAATACAGGCAATTTGAAGTCTTCACCGATATAAGCAGGATCTTGTTTCCCTTCATTGATCGCCTTCGTAATTTGATCATCAGTTAAGCTATAGATATATCCGTAACCCGATTTTACTTTTGCTTCTATTATATCTTTATCTATTATTGTCAATGAATCTTCTGTCCTACTTGTGTTTGTTCTACCTGTTCCAGTTTTACTTGTGTTAGGGATATCAATAGAAGTTGAAGCTGACTTAGTGATACTCGAAATTGTACTTCCTTTCTCAACTAAATCAAACTTCGATAATCCATAAAATATCACTACATTTACTGTTAATGAAACTGTCAATAAAATAAATAAAATCTTAACCTTCATTATGTATGCCACCCTCAATTTCCGCGTAATGCAATAACCCTACCATATTATGGGGTACGTGTCACTTACCCGCACCCCATCATCAGAGCAATTCACTAACCGATACCTGATACAACTTATGATCTGCACAGAACAACACGCGGTCTTCCCGGAAATCTTGCGTCACTGGTACAAGCGGCTCGGATTTTTCATTCAGAAACTGTATCTTATGCCCTTTGTTCAAGCTTGCTTTTTCAATTTTCTTGACATAATATTCTCCGTGTTTGCCGTAACCGCCATCGAACAAGAAGTGATAACCATCCGTGCAGAACCCGGCCGAACCGGAAATCTCAGGATTCATAAACGTAACCTTGGGCTGATTGGGTCCGCCTGAGATGCAGCCGAGCAAAAAGTCCGTATAATAATAAAACCAGACCTCCTCTTCACGGACAACATTCAAAGCATAACAATCAGCAATATCCGACACATGATCTTCGTACAATTTGTTGCCATGCTCATCCCAGGCCACCAGGCCGTGTTCACCGACAGGCTGATCCCACCCGTTGTTCCCGAACACGCCTTCGTCAAAATAACTGGTCCAGATGGTGCCTTTCTCCGTCACCTGAACATTCTGAATCCCGTCTCCAAGCAGGAACTCACGAACGGTACGTCCTGTATAATCACATACTTTGGCGTTCAGATCATATCTTCCTGCACCATAATACATGCTGCGTGCTCCAACCAACAGCAGATGTCTGCGAAGCGGCTGAACATAATGATAATTAAAATGCTGATCCGGAAATGTAATTTCATCGATGTAATGTTGACTTTCTACCATCAGAACCTTGTAGGTACGCGGTTGCTTCAAGGCGGATTGCACGAACATTCCGCTTTTCCGTTCCGGGATCTGATTAACCAGCAAGACATATATACAGCCATCTCCACCTAATTGCGCTGAGACGATCTTGAACCCCTGGGTATGCACCGAAATATCAGCAAAAGGCTGCAGCGTCACTGTTTTATGAAACATGCCAATTCCTCCTTAAAGGGCTGATGTTAAGCCAACCTCTGTTCTTTACCGTATTATGTCATAGTAGATGGAACCAGAACATGGCGGAAGTATGGCGAAGCTTAGGAACATACGAAAAAGACACTAACATGAAGTTAGGGGTTGAAGTTCAGGTGGGATGGGTTAGTTTGGGGCAAGTAGCGCTGCTATCGGGTTATTGAATTAATAAGTTTAGGTAAGCATTGATTTCCAAATCCGTAGACATGGGATCGTTTTGTTCAACAATTCCGTACTAAACCTTTCCTTTTCTTCTTGGGTGCTTAAAATCCTCATAAGTTCCTCAAGTGTTATATAATTAGAGACGGTTGATTTCATATATTTTTGTCGCGATATGCCGCGATAGCAATTCTAATATCATCTTTGTCACTCGTGGCCGCCCGCTCCGCTTGCTCATACTCTTCCACATGCTCCGTCATGAGCATCTTTGTCTTCCACCGCTCGTTACCATCTAGCTTACTCATAAATACTTCCCCTTAATGGTACAGCCATTAATCAGCATTACCGCCACGCCTGCCGCCCTGTGTGCCATCTTGCGGCCCTGTATCTAGTTGTACACATCTCAATGACTGCGACTTTCTCAATGGGCTTGCCTTCATCCCACTCTATATACTTTTCTCAGCTAAAACTTTAAACCCCTGATGATCTCCGTTGGTCGCCGTCCGCTTAACCTCCCCAGCTCCCGGATCGAGGGCATACGTTTAAAATGGTATTTAAACTGGACGATGATCCACAGCAGCTTGCGCGGGGTATCATCAAGCATACTGCCGCTCCGGTACCGGAATCCACGACAGAATATTGGCGGCCAGGAATACCCGGGGTGCGCCGGTGGTCAGACATGTGGCCTGGATACGGCCGTCCCAAATCCCACGTACCTCAATCTTCCGCTGTGTAATCCTGCCCGCCTTGTCCAGATATATATTTTCGATAGTTTGGTCGATACTCATCTTCATGATTGATCGCCTCCGAATCAAACAAGAACATTTGTTTTTATCATAACCAAACAAGCGTTCTCTAATCAATCATGATTATATGTCTATATTCCATAATTATGTACTTTTAATTTCTTCAATCTATATATCCCATATATAAGATTTAATGTTTAGACATATCCCAATTTTTGCCTTAGGATAGTCAGGCAACTTGAATAAACATTTTACGATGAAAGGAGAAACGGAACTATCAACTGATCAGATACATAATATTTCTTCTAAAATAATTCAATAAAAAAATTATGGTGAGGTGTGTAATTTGAAAAAAATAGTTTTTTCAATCTTTTTACTGCTTGCAATATTGGTTAGCACTGTATCAGCCGAAGCTAATACAGTGAAATATGTCAGTATAAATACTATGGGTAACGTCATTCAGAAAGTGTTTCCAGTTGGAGATAGTGGCACAATTGCTGAAATTATTTTTTACGACAAGGACGGTGTTGAGATCAAGACACTAACCAATCTACAAATAACTAAAAACATCTCAGTAGGCTATGATACGGGATCAATATACCCATATTATGCAAAAGTAACTATTAGTGAAGGGAGTCTCCTGAGCAGTCTTTACTTATATAATAGTACTATGGGAGGAGTGGCTAATGTAGGAGCTTTTTCGGATGTATCAATGATTCCGACAGTGCCAACACCAAGTACTACGCCGGAGCCGACCCCAATAGCTACACCAACTCCAGGAATACCAAATGGGGATCATGCATTACTGACCATCGAACTTACAACTGGTGCTGAAAAGGAATACGACCTTCCTATGTCAGAAATTAATGCTTTCTTGACCTGGTATGATTCATCTAATGGATCTGTTCGATATGGTATTAACAAGCACGACAACAACAAAGGCCCATTCAATAAACGCACTGAATATGTAATACATGATAAGATCCTAACCTTTGAAGTAAGTGAGTATACAGCTCAATAAACAAAAAGAGACCCGTCAGGCATAAGCCCGGCGGGTTATTTTATGTAAGCTCTAAATTCCAATCTCTCCCGGATGAAACGAGCACCAGCTATCTTAATGGACTCTGGCGCGTACCCCTCCACTATGCCACCATAGTCCACCAGATGGCCGATTGGGTCCGCTTCTTCCCGGTACCATACGATACCTTAGACTGCGCCAGGGCTGCAACTAGGAAGTCTGTATCGCTCTCCAGGACTTTATATGTGCTACTCAATCAGATTCAAGTGTATTGTGAATTTCTGTCGATAAACAGACTGTTTGTTCGCCTTTTTTTAGTGTAGGCTTAATGCATAAATATCAAAGGGGATGAAGGTTTGTGAAGAGTTGGAAGAGTGGAATATCAACGTTAGACCATCCCCACCCGAGGAAACTTTTCTTGAACGCAAAGAAATACCCCATCAATATTGATGAGGCATTCTTTAATAGCCTAACAAACATTTGATCTAAGATGTCCATATTCTGTAAGAGAATATTTAATGCAATTTGCCTCTAGTGTACTAAGGTCTTCATCCCATATTTCAACTTGCTGCATAAATTTTTTAGTCTCATGATAATTATCATCTTCAAATAAGGCATACGAACATATAGTACTGTATTCAGCATCTGGTTGACACGCTTTTAATAGATTACGCATCTTACAAACTAATTCGTTTTGGTCTTCAATGGAACTCTCGAACTTTATCTTATCAACCCATTTCCCAAGACTATCGAGTATATTAGAAATAGCCTCTCCGATTCTTACTCTAGGATAGAAAAGACGATCTGAATCATTTAAACTTAAAACGCCTATTGTTTTTTTACCTAATTCATCTTTGCCAAAAAATCGAAATTTTTTAATTATGAGATGATCTCGAGGATTTATCAAAGTGGGATTAATAATAGGAACCGACTTAGTGTCATGATTTCTTTTCAGACCGTTACACCTTTTACAAATTGGAAGCAGGTTTTCCCAATCCACTACCTCTTCAGGATATATTGATTTCGGGTGAAAATGCTCAACTTCTATGTATTTACTTTCTTCTCCCAAGCGACATTCACAAAATATGCACTTATTATTACTCATATTTAATAAAGCTTTTTTAATGTAATCTTGATTCCAAACATTATTATCTGTTTTAATGTACTCCTCAGTTAATTCCTTAACTTTTTCAGTTGTCAATTTGGCCGGAGGTTCTGATCTCTCTACTTTTATCATTTTTTCACCCCAGTGAACCTAACTGTAATTGATAAACTTTCCTCATATGACTTCTTGGATGTAACATCTTTTCTATGACAATGTACAGTTCTGTAGCAAGCTCTTTATCTTCAGAATTTAAGGCATCCTCGAATTTATTTTTTATATTTAAATAATCGTCTGATCTTGTCTCGGTCAACCCCATAACATCTTCTAGTATTTCTTCAACAGTCCAACCCTTAAACCCATACTCAGATTTAATTGTATCTAGTTGTTTTACTTCTCCTTGTCCATCAAACCCAAGCACTATTAATTCTTCCGAATCTGCTACTTGAATCATATGAGGACTATGGGTAGTAATAATAATTTGCGCACTTATAAATATTTCCTTAAGCGCCTTGAAAAACGGGCCTTGCCATTGAGGATGTAAATGTGCATCCGCCTCATCGATTAGAATTATACCATCAAATTCGCTTACCCTAATTTTAGGGTTAGAATTAAACTCAATTTCTTTTATGATTCCTAGTAAAACAAAAAATGCAGACTTAAAGCCAGAAGATAAATATTCGAAGTGGATGCTTCCTCTGGAAGTACTGATAATTAAGTCTAGAGAAGCATGATCAATTTTTTCATATTCCACCGAATCATCTAAAAGTGAAAAGATTTTTTTTGCTATCGATATATTTTCTATTTCTGCATCAGATAAGTTACCATGTGGTTCGAATAAGACCCTGTTGCTAAACCATGTTTTAATAGTTTCTGGACGAATTCCCAGTATGACTTGATGTTGATGTTGTTCTTTGGTTCGTTCCTCATCCTTACGAATACCTTCATTTGGGGTATACTCTATAAATCTTTGATCTTTTACATATATAATTTTTAGGACTTTTTCAATGAAAGCTGCTTGGAAATCAATCAATGTTTCAAACGGTTGAAAAGATTTTGTTTTAAATGTTATCTCCTGATCATCAACACTTAACACCCATTCACCTATTAAAGACCTTTGATTTCGCTTAATTTTATTTGAATATACATAACCAAACGAATGAACTATACATTCTAAGATGGTACTTTTACCAACACCGTTCATACCACAAATCAAATTAATTCTATCGTTAAATTTAATACTAAGGCTTTTAATACCACCTATATTTACAATATTAATATAATCCGCTTTCATGGCTCTTTCCCCCCTCACAAAAGAAGTGTAACATATTTCCCCTTTTTCTAACAAAGATAATATTCGTTAATTATTTCGATTTTAGATACTTCCCTGCAGTGATTAATCCAATCTGAACTTTGTTCTCCTATTTTACCTATAATCGCAGTATCTCCATTTGAACTAACAGCATATAAAATTTCTTTTGTGCCGGTTTTCTTATGAGTAATGACAACCCGTGGCACTGAATAGGATACAAAAAGTTTTTCTAGTTTGCTCATTTCTTCACCTCCAATTCTAAATTATGTACGCGAAAGACCAAACAGGATCATTATTTACGATTATTCATTAACTAAATCACTTTCAATCATACAGGCTACTTCAAAGACTAAAGGCTATTATATAGATGCTTTTGGGATGCTTTTGGGATGCCCGCCTTCAGAAGCCGTATGGCTTAAATTCGTCCGTTAAAAAAGGTTATTTACATGACTAAATTACAACCAAAAACCAAAAAAATATTGCCCACCAGACGAAGCCAGTGGGCAGATAAATCTACTCCTTATCCATGTATCCCTTGCCAACTTCCGGGTTGCTTACGATCCCCAGAACAACCAGCACGCCCAGAACGGCATTGATGGCCGCTGTAACCTGGTCATACTTCTCCGGGGCTAACTGTAGCCCGAAGATCACCCCAACCGTCTGGACACCCAGCAGCACAGCTGCGGTCAAGGACACCCACATCCTATAGTTACGCCATTTGCTTTTCATACTATTTCCTTATCGTCCATACTCCCCCGACCTCTCTATGATTTCTCCCTAATAATAAGTAGCCCCCAAACCATAAAATACAATTAAAGGGCAAAATAAAAACGCCTAAAATCGGCGCTGTGATAATTTATTCTTTCTACGTTGATTCTTTAGTTGATTCTTTAGCCGTTTCTACAGGTCCTTGATCTTCCTTCGGCTGCATCGCGGCCAGTATATCGCCGATATTCTGATCAACCTGCTGCAAAATACCAAGCTGCCGCCCTGGAAAGAACTCCATTATTGTAATGGTAGCTTCAGTAATTTCTTCAGTCGGTCTTGTGAGGTCAATGGATAACTCAAGTTTCTTTATCACTACCAACTGTTTTCCTCATTCCAAGCATGAGTAAAAACCCCTCCAAAATTGGAGAGGCTTTCTTATGACTATAATGTAATTGATTAAGGATACTCCGGTACTACGGTTTATTGGTTGAGTGCTTCTATTTGTGAATCTAGCTTGATGAGTTGTTGTCGAAGCGCGGCAAGATCAGCTTTAAGTTCTTCCAAATATTCACTAGTGTCAGTAAATGCTTCTTGCCATTGGGGAACCATGGGAGAGTTTGGATTTTTCTCTATTTGAATTTTCCATTTATCCACCTGATTTTTCTTGTAACTATCAATGAAGCTTTCTGTTGTTAGAATCTGAGATTCCATTTCATCGCGCTCAATCTGTAACATTTCTAAGCGATCACTCAACCCTGCCTTATCTGATACAGATGTTGATGAAGATAGGCTGTCTAAAGAAATACCATGAACTCCCCCGAATAGAAGAGCACTCGAAAAGATGATAATTAAAATTTTGTTCATTTAATATTCTCCAAAGGGTATGTTTTTTTGCAGCGCCTTGATTTGAGCATCTAAATCAGAAAGTTGTTGTTGGAGTGTGTTCAGTTCAGCTTTAAGTTGTTCAAGCATAACCATTCTTTCCTTTTTCGTGTTCTCCCATTGCGACACTGAGTCTTCCATAATTATTTTTTTCTCTTCTACCATCACCCCCGCTCCTATCGCAGTTGCCACAGCACGTACAGGAGCCTAAGCTGAACCTTTAATAACTACAGCATCAGCTACCTTTACCCCCGCCTTTTCAATTGTAAAGAGACCTTGTACTTTCTGACCAATAAGTCCTGATGAGGCAGCAAAAGCAGAAACTCCACCAAACAATAACGCGCCTGTGATAAACCCAGATATAAACTTGTTCAAGGTAAGCACTCCCTTTTGGGATATGTTTCCTCTATTATCGTCATAAAGATCGAAAAGTTTTAAATATTTTATGATACCCGCCTTCTCCTCCAAATGTTCTGAAACTTGTATCCGACTGTTATTTCCTAAGTCAGAATTTCCTTTGTCTCCATTCCCTTGCCTGGCCTGCGAGTTCAGTTGATAATAAGAACAAGCCATATTCCCTCACGAATAGGAGCAGTGTATGTATGAACGATATCAATCTTAACGATGAAACAATCCTGACATTATCCGAAGCAGCACAGAAGTGGGATATAAGTGTTTCAAGGGTACGACAAAAAATCAAGGACTTCCCAGCAGGTACCGCCCGAAAGTTTGGAACGCAGTGGGTCGTCCTTGAGGTTGGGATGTTACAGGTATTTGGTCCAATTATGATTGAAGAAGAAACAAATATGAGGAAATTAAGGGCTGTTTACAGGACAGTTAAGGGTATGGCTGATGAAGCAGGGCTTTCAGTGGAGCGGACCTTTTCTTCCCATGCAGTCTTGGTGGGCGGGCTATTGCTCGTCTGGCTGGATAATATGCACTGGAGAGAGCTGAAGTTAGGCGCTTCTGATTACAAAAGCCGTGACTACGGCGGCAAAGAATCATTACGAACTAAAATGCAAGATTTAAAAGAAGAGATTGATGAGCACCACGAAAACGTTAAACGCGGGCTGCCTGTATTGGATAAATTTAATGTGAGCGATAAAGTTATTAACTATATGATCGAGAATAGTATCAAAGTTAGTAAAACATAGACTACGGTCAATTATTTTAGCCAAAAACGAGCCTCCGCATCATCTGCTCCTTTCAGTAAGCGCTTGATTGGATCGCAAAAGCATATTTCTTTTCCTGCTTCTCCCAGAATGCATTGATGATAAAACCTCTAAATTCCTTTTTATCTTGTTCATAGTAAGAGCTTAAGGAAGAAGCGATGTGCGTTTCTAAATTGAAACTATACACGCCTTTCTTTGTAACATAGGGAACGTCGGTTATTAATTTGGATGTATATAAATAATCTCCATTAGCATCAAGTAATCCATCGCTTATGGAAAGTGTGTCAGGCGGATTCGATCCAAAATCAATTGAAATCTCTTCGCCATTTTTCAAATATTGAATGTCTGAAGGATTCTCTTCCTCAAACGCAAAGGAAAACGGTGAAGCTGTCTGACCGGATAAAGAGGCCTTTGGATCACTATTTAGAGTCGCATATTTAATATTTTCTTTTCCGCCAAGAATGGTAACGGTACTCTTAGGACTACTATCACAAGCGGTAAGTGCCACAAGTAATGAACATAAAAGCATACTCAATATTATTTTTGTACAGCGATTAATAAGGATCATCTCCCTCTCTATAATTAACGCCAATGTCTGCCTGCCAGAATCATGGACAATACGCAGCTAAGCGAAGCCAGCCCCATCCACAGCAATACGGAATAGGACATCCATACACTAATCATAGTGTAATTGTAATTTACCAAAAAAGGCCAGCCCAGCATAAATATTAGCAACAGCGCTCTGATTAGAAGCGTAATACGCGCCTTGATCTTTTGATGGCGAATGACCTTCTCATCCATGGTGTATGTGCTTCTCCCTCCCGCCAACCGAATGAGCTTAAACACAATACCAATCACAGTGAACACAACTAACAACGAAGCTATCCCGTCCATTAGGATATAGGTGTCGTCATACTTGAAGGCCTTCATCGGCTTCCCTTGCATCTGGTTATAGATATTCTGGGCAATCAGCGCAGGTGCGGTAGAGTTCAGATTAGCCAGTACGAACACCCCCTCCTTCCGCGCTGGATCAATGATCGCCTGGGAAGAATAATTTGGGTTGCTGCCGCTATGACGGATTACCCGCGTCTCCGGGTCTTGGCTCCAGCCGAAGGCATAGAGTAAGTCTTCACTTTCATGTCCCGCTGTTCGGAGGTCAGGCTCATGCGATTGCTGAATGGCCTTCTGCAGATCATCCGGGATCGCGCTGCTTCCCATCTGGGCGTTGACCCAGTGCTGTAAATCGTTCAGACTCGTCACCAGATAACCTGCGGCTATATTTCCGTAGTATCTAGGGGCATCGTAAGCCATGCTTTTGCCAAAAAACACCCGATACCCCTGCGCAAGCTGCTCCGGCTTCCGTTCCTGTCCTGTCGAGAAATAACTGTCGTTCATCCCCAGCGGCTTCAAAATGTGCTCCGTCACATAATCCTGATAGCTCATCCCTGTAACTTGTTCAATAATCGCTGCCAGAATATCGTAATTCACTGTTGCGTACTGATAGGCACTGCCCGGCTGGGTATCCAGCGCTAGACTGGACATCGTATGTATGGTCGCTGCAAGCTGCTCTTTACCTGAACCTTCAGGGATCAGGCGGATGCTCCAGGACGGAATTCCGCTGGTATGTGCGAGTAGCTGGTTAATCGTGATCTCAACCTTCTCCCCCTTGTAGGCCGGAGAAAACTCTGGCAGATATTGCGAGACATCATCGGTATAAGCCAAGTCCCCTTGATTTTGCAGCATACTCACAGCCAGAGCCGTGAATGCCTTAGTCGTTGAGCCTAGCTCAAAAAGTGACTCCGCCGTAACCGGCCTTCTCTGCTCCTTATCAGCATTGCCGTAGGTTTTGAATTCGGTCTTACCGTGACTGGTGGATAGAATCGCTATACCTGGAGTCGCTGTCTTGTCCATGATGCTCTGCACCATAACGGACTCATTGTCAACCTTCCCTGAGGCCAAAAGAGTTCCAATCTCATGCCAACATGCAGCCGTAGCAAGGATCACAATCAGCAGCACCGCTATGCCTTTCAGCAGTATTTCTTTTCTCCGTGTTGTTCTCTTCATCGTTATGCTCCTTCAAGTTGGGTCATCTGGATCAATTTACACTTATCTAGTATGACGGCTTGCAGCAGCCCTTCCCTGCACGATTAGTGATTTCAACAACAAAGAACCGAAGTTGACTATCCCCCGGTTATTTGCTGTAACTATGTTATTAGTAAGAGCAACGCATGAATAACTTGTGATGCTTAACAGGATTTGGGATAATGAGCGTAACCTATGTCGTCCAAAATAAGGAAGAAGGTATACATATGAAACTTTGTGGTGTCTGTATCCTCACTGACAATGCGCCGCGCCTGGCTGCTTTTTATAAAATCGTGCTCAAGGAGTCTCCAGTTGTTGAAGGACAGCATTACGGATTCGACAGCGCTCAGCTTGCAGTCTACAATCCGGGCCAAGTGAACGTGGTCAATGACAAAAATATGTCTCTAATGTTCTATGTCCATGATGTCTTGGCTGAATATGACCGTCTAAGGCAAGCCATCCCCGGCATCGGGATTACCTCTCCACCTGAACGCAGACCGTGGGGCGCTTATTCTTTCTGGTTCCTTGATCCCGATGGCAATACGGTAAGCTTCATTGAGAAGAAGGATCTACTGTAATATACCAGTACACGCCGTACTTATCGACAACTTCAGCACAGCAGGAACTCCATGGAAGGGCGCCTAACGGAAACAGCGCCGTGCCGCCCTTCGCTAGCATTTCGTATGCCTTTTTCACTTCTTCTTCACGCTCAAAGCTAATCCCATAATTCATAGTTGGGCGTGATCCCTCTAATGATGATGAGCGCATGAGATTAACCAAGGTTTCATTGTGTGATTCGCTGACAGCAAATATTTCTTGTCCGTCTCTAAGTGAAGACGCATGCATAAATGTGCCATCCGGGAATTTCTCATGGTACCCCAGGGTAAGACCAAAGGCTTCTGAATAAAATGCTACAGCTTCAATGGTATCCTTAATGTATAAGGTTGCTCCTAGTTTAATTCTGTGGACCTCCTTTTTATTTTAGTTAACTTCTCTCCCACCAAAAACCTCAATCATCATTAACGCACCTATAACTAAAGTACTAGATTAGCGTTGGAGGGCAGCAAAATGAATAAAACTCATGGAATAATTTTGTTCGGGGCAAATGGAAGCGGAAAGACTACACTTGGACGTGAACTGGCGCACATATTGAACTCTAAGCATATGGATCACGAGGATTACCACTTTAAAAAATCAGTAATTCCATATACCGTAGTCCGTCCTTATGAGGACTGTTTGAGTTTAATACTTTCCGACATTGAGAAATATCGTTCGTTTGTCCTCACCGCTGTCACGGGTGATTTTGGCGACACAATTCCTAAGTATTACGACCTCGCTGTATTTATCTCAGCACCAATTGAACTGCGTATGGAACGTGTAGAGCAACGAGCGTATAGCGAACATGGAGAACGTATCCGCAAAGGCGGTGATATGTACGAGCAACATTTGAAATTTACAGATTTCGTGGCTTCGCGTTCGCTGTCAAGAATTGAACAATGGGCGGAAACTCTAACGTGTCCTGTAATACATATTGATGGTGCAATTGATTGGCACACGAACGCGACGAATATAGCGAAACGGTTTTATGAGATCGAATGACACAAACAATTGAAATAAGTGTAGATAGGAGTACGAAAGTGAAGAAGAAGAGATCAAAAGTAAAGATAGCCTTGCGGGTGTTCATGTTGTGTCTACTTCTGATGGTGGCGCTTGTTGGAGTGGGGCTGGTTTTTCCAACATGGACTCCTAGCATTAATGGAAATAACAGTGTAAGTACTTTACAGCAGATTGAGATTAATGGTACGAGGCAGGAGGTAATGATCCGGGGAAGGGATCGGAGAAATCCGCTAGTGATTTTCGTGCATGGTGGGCCTGGGGTACCAGAGACTCCGTATGTGAGGAAATACCAGGATGTACTAGAGCAGAATTTCACTGTTGTTCAGTATGACCAGAGGGGCAGCGGGAAATCTTATCTTTTCTCAGCGGATTATTCAAATCTATCATCTGATACGTTAGTGAATGATCTGCTGGCTCTTACGGATTATATTGAGAAGGAATTTGGGCAGAAGAAAGTATTGCTGATCGGTCACTCCTTTGGAACATACATTGCGGCGCAGGCTGCAAACAAGGCGCCTGACAAGTTCAATGCCTACATTGGAATCGGGCAGATGGGGAATTGGGTTAATAGCGAGTTGGAGAGTTTGAAGTTTGCAATTGATCAAGCGAGGCTTGCCGGCAATAATACTGAGGCGGAAAATCTGGAACTATTGAGAGAGCCAATTACGACTGGAGACTCGATCACTCCCCGTGACACCATTAGAAAATATGGAGGATCAGTAAGGCAGATTGACGATAAGGCGGATTTGTTTAAAGGCTTGGTTTGGGGGACGGAATATAATTTACTGGATGCCGTCCGCTTTTTCAGAGGCATCTCGGTTTCAGAACCTATACTTATGACAGAAGTAACACATCGTGATCTCACGGAACTGGTGGATACTATTCAGATCCCTGTCTATTTTGTGATGGGGAAATATGACCAATTAACTTCGGTGAACGAGGCACGTAAATATCTGGATGAACTGAAAGCACCACAAAAGGAATTTGTAGTGTTCCAAGAATCGGCGCATTATCCGCATTTCGAAGAGAAAGAAAAGTTTGCTCAGTGGTTGAACGAGACATGGACAGAACTGGCCCGTTAGGATAATGAGCGTAACCCATTTCATCCAAAATGTTGCTGAAGGACAGCATTACGGATTTGACAGTGCTCAGCTTGCGGTCTATAATCCGGGCCAAGTGAACGTAGTCAATGACAAGAATATGTCTCTAATGTTCTACGTCCATGATGTCTTGGCTGAATATGCTCGACTAAAGCAAGCCATCCCCGGTATCGGGATTACCTCTCCACCTGAGCGTAGACCGTGGGGTGCCTATTCGTTCTGGTTCCTTGATCCGGATGGAAATACGGTGAGCTTCATTGAGCAGAGGGAGCTTGAAGGCTAGATCTATACAGCGATATACCAGTACACACCATACTTATCTACGACTTCTGCACAGCAGGAGCTCCATGGAAGGGAGCCTAACGGAAATAACACCGTACCGCTCTTCGCTAGCATTTCATAAGCTCTCTTCACTTCTTCTTCACGCTCAAAATTAATCCCATAACTCATCGTTGGGCGTAATCCCTCTAATGATGATGAGAGCATAATTCTAACCAAGTTATCATTGTGTGATTCGCTGACAGCAAATATTTCTTGTCCGTCTCTAAGTAAAGACGCATGCATAAATGTGCCATCCGGGAATTTCTCATGGTAGCCCAAGGTAAGTCCGAAGGCTTCTGAATAAAATGCTACAGCTTCAATGGTATTTTTGATGTATAAGGTTGCTCCTAGTTTCATCTTGTAGGCCTCCTCATGAATAGCTTTATCAGAGAGTGGTTTTAAATATTCGTAGTGCGATTATTTTTAGAGCGAACACTGCGAGCATTTCTGATTTGTTCCAAATACTTCTCATACTCTTCTGTTTTCTCAATAACTTTAATCCAATCGTCTTCTTGTAATGGACCTATGTATTTAGCATTTTCTATGTCTTCTCTATCAACAATTTTAGCTTGATTGATAATTATCCAGGATTTCTTCTTTAGAGGGATCTCTCTCCATTCTTCAATTCCCACCTTCCAGTAATCCCCCTTATGTCTTGGTGGATCATCCGGAGATGAGCCTGTAATAGGCAAACAGTATACATCATCTTCATCAACGAATACGACAAGATTCGGTCTAAACATTCATCGGTTGGATCTTGTTCGTATTCGCGATATATTTCGTATATGTCTTTAGGTAGTATAAGCATTATTTCTTTCTATACCCCTCTGCCCATGATACATGCTCAGGATTATTTCGATCCAATACTATCTTTCCGTCTTTTCTGGGCAATTTTTTAGCGGTTTTAAGGAAAGACTTACTAATACCTTCGGGTGTTTTATTCACTTTTGACTGACCTCCAGTAATTGTACCCATGTCTTTTTCCTCCTTATCCTTTTCTTCTTTATCCACATCCCCCACCTCCTAATATATACATATTAGAAGAAATCGAATGCAGAGTCTGTCTGTTCTGACTGTCTTAAAATGATAGTTTTGAAACCTGTCACAACAAGAAGTTGTCTATGCTTGTTCAAGATTGTCTTTGATTGTCTATAATTGTCTATAATTGTCTATAATTGTCGAGTAATTATAACACGTAAAACCTTGTAATACCATAATAAACCATATGCCGAGCGTTAGTTCGTGAAAGATTATATAATAGAATGTTCAAACTATTTCTCTAATTGCCGAATATTATTTCAACTTAATATTTCCCAATAAAAAAACCGAAGCTCCCTATGCCCCGGTTCCTTCAATGCTAATTTATGTCTTAGTGATTAGACTCCCTCTACCCACCAAACACCTCAATCATCATTAAGCACCTATTTTGTACCCTTGGACAAAAGATAATGCTGAATGCAGCGAGCAAGACTCACTTTGTAGCTCCATCAGTTCCTCGACCTGATCAAAATCCCCTTCGGGTAGTCTCTCTTTAAGCATCTCTAATGAATCAATAATCTGCTGATTAATCCTTCGAGATTCAGGATCTTTTGGCTTCATCCGCTCGTTGGGACGCAAACTCCCATAATACAAATCCTCCAAAATAATGATCATCAGACCTCCTTCTGTGGACTTTCCTCCTAACATGAATTAATTCAATGCGAAAACCGCATAAATAACAATATGCTACTTACGCATAACGTAAACTTGGCTTGGGTGATGAGCAATGTACGAAAGAATCCGCGGGTTACGCGAAGACAAAGATCTGACACAACAACAAATGGCTGAACTTTTTAAAATTACACAAGCCACTTATTCCCGATACGAGAATGGGAATTTGGATGTTCCTAGCGCAGTTTTGATTACACTGGCTACTTTCCACAATGTTAGTATCGATTATATCTTGGGGCAGACTGATAGCCCTAAGCGTTATCCTACAAAAAAAGAATAATCCGCAACCTAAACAAGTTCATGCTAAGAAGCACATGAACTTGTTTTTATTTTTGTACTGCCCTTTCCGATTAGAATACCAGCAGCCGAAAGCCCAAAACTTATCTGGAGTAGTGTTAATTCTAAACAGTAATAAAATGAAATGAAGGGATGTGATACCGGGTGAAGAATATGATCTATGTCTGAAAATAAGAATACGCACTATAAGAAGGAATGGGAACGAAATGAAGTTCGACCTTCGAGAATTAGCGTTGTTTGCAGAACAGACCGTAACCAAAGCAGGTGACAGAATTTCCGATTTGCGCAGCCGTGAAAAAATTGAAGTGAATTACAAGAATGCAGGTGAGCTCGTAACATCAGCTGATCTGCTATCGGAAAGAGTCATTCAAGAAGCCATAAAGGGGACATTTCAAGGTCATCGAATTCTTTCGGAAGAAGATGGAGTGCATAACTGGGATAAGTTCAATTTTGACGGTCCGGTTTGGGTGGTTGACCCTTTAGATGGAACCGTTAATTTTGCCCGGAACCTGCCGCATTACGGCATATCATTGGCTTTTGCCCTTGATGGAGTAGTACTGGCAGGAGCCGTGTATGCACCCGATTTGAATAGTACCTATATAGGAATTAAAGGAGAAGGCTCCTATTGCAATGGTGAGCTTTTAAGAATTCGTGAATGCACTTCACTACTAGATGCTGTCATTGGTACAGGTTTCCCGCATGATCCAGCTCAAGTTCAGCCAGCAATTGAAAGAGTGAACCGGCTCAGAAAAAACTGTCGTGACATTAGGCGTTTCGCCGCTCCAACAATAGACATATGTTATGTGGCTTCCGGAAAGTTAGATGCTCATACAGAAAGTCTCTCACCGTGGGACGTAGCCGCTGCTGGTTTGATTGCACGGGAGGCGGGAGCATTGACTTGCCATGTACAAGCGGTGCCAGATAACATCCCTGTAGAACTTTATGGTGAAGAGGTTGTATTCACGACACCTGGAATCTGCGAGGATCTCTTGATGTTATTGCGAATGGAATCTACTTGATAGAGTGGGCTATTTAATGCAATGAGAATTTACTTGTATTGGATTAATATGGCATAATAAAGAGAATATAAGTTCTTGAGTGATTATTTTTTATAGTGGAGGAATGTAGCATGGGGATTTCTGTTTATTACACTTGTACGAGAAATCATAACCTTACCAACAGCGAGAAACAAGAGATCACGGCCATCATTGATAAATATAATGTGGATTTTGAGATGAAGGATATTGGAGAAACATTTTCTGTTTATGACTATGATCAGGAGGAACCAACAGTAATCTTTGCAGGTGCAACAAAGCTGCCCCTATCAGACAATTTTGAAGATACATTGCATGCGCTGTTTTATTGGTTGACCTGTTTGACGGATATTAGAAGAAGTATTTCTAATGGGGATTGGCATGTGCATCTAGATGATACGGATGTTATTTGGGATGAGGAAACGGGTTGGCACATGCCCGGCGATTAGTATTCTAAGGTGTAATCTATTTGGAGGTGAGTAAGATTTCTCAAATCGATGAATTATACACAAAAATAGAGGATTTATTAGCTGAAAAAGTTGTGGATGAAGACATTGAGTACTTTGAAGATTACAAGAAGATTACTGGAGTAATGGATAAACAGATTGACGACTTTGAAAGAGATTTTAACATTTTATTACCAACAGATTTTAAGGAGTTTTATGCAATTAAGGATGGCAGCGGTTATCCGCTTAATCTTTTATATACTTCATATGGAGATAGTGTTATTCCATTCACCTTGCTTTCCTTAGATGATATTAGAGACACGAAAAAGTTTTTCTGCGATCGCGATAATTTAATGAGCGAATATTACAGCGATGAGGAAATTAGTAAGCTAGATTCTCGTATTAAGCCCTATTTATTTAACAAGCGTTGGTTTCCTTTTGCGCAGGTTGTAGGTGGGGCAATGTATTTAATGTTAGACTTTGACCCAACAGAACATGGTACAGTTGGGCAAGTTATCTTTTATGTACATGACCCTGATTTTGTTTATTTTATAGCTCCAACATTTTCAGATCTTTTATTGGATACTATTCAAAATCTTGAAGATGGTTGGTATGAAGAGTGCCGATGAAAATAATGCTGTTACCCAACGAAAAGGAACTAAAATGAAGAAAGCTCGATCAATTTTCGAGAAGGTGATTAACGTGATATTTACAGTGTGCCCGCTGCACGAAGTACAGCATCTCATCCATGATTATACTCATACCTTATCCTCGCCATTTGACTCTTTTTTGGAGGAACACATTCTTGCATCTGATTTTTACGTAATCTGTGATGAAATAAGAGAGATTGGCTATTTTGCGATTCATGATGGCCAACTGCTTACGCAATTTTACATTCAGCCCTCATATGTTAAGGATGCCCAAACGTTATTCAGCCAAGTGATTGAACAGTATAGGGTGAAGTCTCTCTTTGTTCCCACTTGTGATGAGTTGTTTCTTAGTTTGGCTTTGGATAAAGACTTTCAACTCACCAAACAGGCTTACTTCTTTCAGGATAGCCAGCTAAAAATTCCGGAAAATGAATCTTATAAAAGCGACGTTTTTGCTCCGGCAACACTGGACGAACTCCTCCCCATTCAACTTATGTGCGGGGAATTCCTTGATCAATATGAAAAAAGGATAGTTAACGGGGAACTCTTTACGTATTACCGGGGCGCTGCCCTACTGGGAATTGGGGTTTTGGAAAAGAGCAAAATGCTTCATGGCCTGGCGAGTATTGGCATGTTTACAAACGAGGCGTATCGCAAGCAAGGAATTGGAAAAAGTATTATTCTTAAATTAAAAAAATGGTGTTATAGCCATGACCTTTCGCCGATTTGCGGATGCTGGTATTATAACGAGGCTTCCAAAAGAACTTTGGAAAACGCGGGTATGATAACAACAACCAGACTTTTGAACATAAAAGTCAATCTGCCTGAAAAGAATTAAAACTTGCCGTTACAGACAGCGCGGTGAACCGTATCATAATTTACAAACGAAACATTACGCAAACAGGTAAGGTTAGTTGAACGACAACAGCAGCAGTCTAAGACTTATTTAGTCTAATTCTGCTGCTGTTACTTTACACACGCGGCAACTTATTACCCAACCTTCTTTCTAAAACTAAACCGCGCCCCGCCCAGCTCCGAGCGGGAATAGGTCAGCTCCCCGTTCAGCCGTGCCGCAATCTGGCGGCAGATGGCTAGCCCGAGGCCAGTTACTCCATTAGCTCCGGTATAGAAACGCCCGAAAACGGCTTCACGCTCCTCCTCGGCCAGACCCGGGCCGTTATCTTCAATATGGACCGCCCACGCAGCTCCCGGAACCTCCGGCTCTACCCGGATAACCACCCGATCCTTTGTATGCCTAACCGCATTCTGCAATAGATTGACCAGGATACGGAACAGCTGCTCACCGGGAATCGTAACCTGCAGGCTCTCCCCTTCCACGGTGAGCTTCAGGTCCCGCCGGCTGGCCTCCGGCATGAGCAGCATGGCGGCTTCTTCGGCCATGGTTCGCAGGTCAACGGTGGCGGCAGGCCAATGCTCGTCTACGGCTTCCAGCCGGGAGAGCTGGAGCAGCTTGTCTACCATATCAATCAAGCGCTGCGACTGGGTGGTGATTACCTCCAGGCCTTCCTCCTGCGTGACCACCTGATCCTGAATGGCGAACACGAAGCCGTGGATGGACATCAGGGGGGTTTTTAGCTCATGTGAGATATTCTGCAGGAATTCAAGCTGGTTGCGCTGATGCTGCTGGATACGCCCCGACATGGACTGGAAGGTGGTCATCAGCTCCCCGATCTCGGTCCGGTCTCCCTGCGGAAATGGATTGCCCTGCGCATAGGAAGGTTCATATCGCCCAACGGCTTCCTTCAACCGGTTCAGCGGCCGCACCACCCGTGAGACGGCGAACAACCCGATCGCAAGAATCACCACAAAGCTGACTCCGATAGACAGCAAAGTAGTTCGCATTAGTGAGCCGTATAAGGCTCTAAGCGAAGATAGCGGCGAATAGATGAAGATTTCATCGGACAGCCCTCTAAGCTTTTCTTGCGCATATAATACCTTCCTGCCGTGCAGGAGGGCTATTCCATTTTTCCCCGTAGGCGTGTAATGCAGCTGCTTCCCTTCTTCTTTCTCATTGCTGGCGTCAATAATCTTCTGATCCGCATCCAGAATCATATAGTCCGCGTTCATCATCAGTCCCTTGACGACATACTTGAACTGCGTGCTGTTCAGATTGTTGAGGTCACCATCGCTTAGCAGCTTCTGCGCCCTCCCTACCTGTCCATGCAGCTCAGCCTTCACCTGATTCATCAGGATGTCGTCGATCAGATGCACGAACAGCATCACCGTAATCGCTACAGTGACGAGCATGGCAATGCAGAGCGAGAACAACATTTTACCGCGAATGGTCCGCATGGCTACACCTTCCGCACGGATGCACGGTATCCGAAGCCCCACACCGTATCAATTAGAAGCGTGGAGTGGTGCTCGGCGAGCTTTTTACGGATTCTTTTGACCACATCATCTACAACCCGGACATCCCCGAAAAAGTCATATTCCCACACCTGCTGAATCAGATGCTCGCGCCCGAAAGGCCGTTCCAGGTGAGAGGCCAGGAAGAGCAGGAGATCGAATTCACGGGAGGTCAGACTCACATCCTCCGTATTCACCTTCACTGTCCGGTAATCCGCATCAATCTCCACATTCCCGGATTTGCAGACTTGCTTCGCCGTCACCACCTGGGAGATCTCCTCCGCAGCAGCATTGCCCGCTCTAGCCAGACGCAGCATAGACTTCACCCGGCCCACCAGCTCACGCGGATTGAACGGCTTACTCAGGAAGTCACTACAGCCCAGCTCCAGCCCCTGAATCCGGTCACTCTCTTCGCCGCGTGCAGAGATCATAATAATAGGGAGTTCGGTGAAGGTACGTAGTTCGGTGAGCAGCGCCAGACCGTCAATCCCGGGCATCATAATATCGAGAATCAGGCAATCCGGGTGCTCTACACGGACATGCTCGATCAGCGTGCGGCCGCTAGAGAACGAAGTTACGTCATACCCTTCCTTACGCAAATATTCAGAGAGCAGCTGTAAAATGAAAAGATCGTCGTCTACGACTACTATTTTGGCCATTATGTATACCCCTTTACCGTCCTAATCTAGCTCTATCATACAGGGTTATATAGGTAGATTAAAGAAAGGACTCGTCTTAATCCTCGCCTTCCCCTGTTTCGAAAAAAATGTGAAGCTCTGTTCTTACATATCCGCAGACTGACCGTCACAACATGTCTCACTCCTCAATAGTATACAACTAAAGGGGGAGTGATTATGACTCGCAGGGTTAGCAGATTCCTCTCATGCCTACTGGCTGTTGCAGTTCTAACATTGGGCATCCACATCGCCGCAGCTTCTGCTGTCAGCAAAGTCTCCATTACATCCACGACGGTCATCCAATCCGGGATCAAGGTCGGGCCTTACACTAGCAACGCCGCATTATCCAAAGAAGAGCAAGCCGAAGCCTATCGTAATTATAAGAATCTGACACGTGTCGTTATGATAGACAAGTATGTAATGTCCGGTCAAGGGAGCAAGACAAAGATTGGTATTGGTGCAGGCTTCATGTTACCCGGCGGATACATTATCACTAATAATCACGTGGCCCCCGCCAGCTATAATGGAAAGAAATTGCGCTTCCAAATCACTTTTTATGCGCAAAAATCGGACGGGTATCTGCTAGGCACACTTGTGGCAACAAATCTTAAGGATGACCTCTCCCTGCTGAAGATTGACGCTAACAAAATCCCAAAAACCTATCAGGACAGCTATTTCAAGGAGTTCAAGCTTGTGCCAACAGCCAATGAAAAGGTGACGGTCATCGGGCACCCTACTAAGCCAATAGGAAATTCGGAGACTGGGAATACCAAGAGGTACCCCTGGACACCGCTCTACGGAACATTCACCGCCGATGATGTGGCCGTAATCCGCAAATCGAAAAATGCGTCAACACCCGATGTGTACACGCACTCCATGGAATTCAATGTGCAGACCTGGCCCGGAAACAGCGGCAGTGCTGTCATAGATTCGAGCGATAAAATAGTCGGCGTAATCTCCTCCACGATCCTTGGTGAACCCCGTTCCTTTGCCACCAGTTCGAAGCTTATCTTACAGTTCATCGAGGACAACCATTTGTCTGAAGCTATTTTTGGACACGCCGTAGACGGAGGTTAGAGTTAGTTAGATGTATAGATCAAAAGACGGGACTCTTCATGAGCCCCGCCTTCTGTGTTTATAAGTATGTTGCTGCGGAAGACTGCAATGGATGCATTAGCATTATTTCTTCTTTGGTGTCACGATGATCTTGCCGGCCGATTTGGAAGGTGTCACAGCTTTGGATACTGTTTTGTGTTTGGCATGTGAGGCTACTGTCTTTCCTGCTGCTTTGTGCTTGGTTGGCGTTGTAGACTTGACCGGACTTTTAGTGGCTGCTGTACTCTTCACAGAGGTTACTGCTTTAGCAGGAGTCGAAGCTTTCACTGGAGTTATCTTGGCTGGAGTGGAAGATTTCACCACTGGTGCAGTCACCTTCACCTCTTTCACTGATTTCACAACAGGTGCCGTTGCTGCGAATGCGCTTGTTGAGCCGCCCACTACACTCACTACTGCCAACACTGCGATTACTCTTCTTGTCCATTTGATCATTTCAATCACCTCTTCTTTGAAAGTATCTTCATCTTAGCAGGCGATTGCGGGAATTCTGTGGAACAAGTATGAGTAAAGTATATGAAAATAGCGTTATAGAGTAATCCAGACCAATACGGTCCAGGTACCCCCTTGCATGACCCCGTCTGATCTCCCCATAGTCAACAACGATATCACGTATCCATTCATTTCTTGAAAATTTGCCGGGGTCTCGATGCCAGGTTATTAGAGCTTTAGAATGTCTTATATACGAAGTATTCAACCGCTCTTCCCTGCTCTTTTCGTCAACATTTCCAGGATTTCCAGATAACCGCTTCTTCGGGCATGCTCAATCGGACTAGCGCCTTCGGAATCGGCAAGATTCACGTCTGCCCCATGATCGATCAGCAGTTGTACAATAGCCTGATGTGCCTCTCCACCATCACCCAGAAGAACCGCCTCCAGCAGTGCCGTCCAGCCAAGATTGTTGATATGATTCACATCGACGTCAGAAGTGGTCAGCAGCTCTTCCACAACGTCCACATGACCGCGTTCAGCAGCAGGAATCAGTGCCGTTCCCCCAAACCGGTTCAGGATGGATGTATCCGCACCTGCGGCAATAGCCACCTTAACGAAATCAAGCATCCCTTCTGCTCCCGCATAAAGAAGCGGATTGTCTAAGCGGTTATCGCGAATATCGATGTCCGCCCCTTGTTCAATCAACAATTTGAAAAGCTCTAATTGATTCGTGTGTACAGCGATCATTGCAGGTGTTCTGCCTGAGGAATCTGTAGCGTCGATATCAGCCCCCTCTTCCAGTAAACGGGTCACACGATCCATATCGCCTTGCTGAACAGCAGCCCATAGTTGTTGATTTAACTGATCCATTCCATGGTTCACCTCCTGAGTATTTCCCTGCCCAGACCGTTCATTACATAGGGACGAGCAATGTCTGTAAGCACACCGGTCCCGCTCTTCTCCCCGGCATTTAACCAATAATGTGCAGCGCCATAGATGGCTGAACCTGTCATGGCCGCCATCATTTTGATATGATGAACGTCCGCCCTATAACGGTCATCCCCTCGCAGAAAAATGTTTTCTATGGTTTGCTGCAGCAGTTTTTTTATTTTGTCATCGACCAGCTTAGCCATCGGATTGGAATCTATTCTGCAGATCCGATAAAAATCCACGATGTATTGGTGCGTCATTATGATCAACTGTTCACATATATCATCCGTGAACTCCTGTGCATTCACCACTTGCTCAGGAATTCTCTCATGAAAAGCCTGTTCTGTGACTTCGTCCAGCAAAGCATATTTATCTTCAAAATGGGCATAAAAAGTGGCGCGGTTAATGGTTGCTTCCTGAGCGATATCTTTGATGGTGATTGCATCAAATCCTTTTCTCTGCAGCAAATCTCTGAACGCTGTTCTAATTAACTCTCGTGTACGCAATACCCTCGGATCTTCCTGATTTACCATCCCTATATCTCCTTGTTAAACATCAATTATCTTAATGTGTTGCCTATGCAACTTTCCTCTAACTCTGCCGGTTGAACTCTCAAGCAGGCAATATTATTATCATATCAAACAGGTGTTGCTTAAACAATCTGTGAATCATTCTTATGTTTAATTTAAGAGGAGGATTTAATCGTGAAAGCTATTGCTTTGACAAGCTTTGGAATTCCCGAAGCGCTAGAAGAACTGGAAGTACCCGTTCCCGCACTCACCGACACACAGGTTCTCGTCGAAATGCGCGCCTCATCCATCAATCCCGCAGATGTTCTATTTCGCAGCGGCGCAATTCTTGAGAGTCCGATGGCCGATAAATTCCAGGATCTATTTCAATTACCGCTTGTTCTTGGTAATGAAGTAGCCGGCATTGTTAAAGAGGTTGGCGGGAAAGTCCGGCATTTCAAGCCGGGGGATCGTGTCATGGGAATGATTCCGAGAGGTTCCTACATGGACTATGTTGCCGTGGAGGAAGATCTCCTGGCCGTTATTCCTGAGAGCCTTTCCTTCGAAGAGGCCGGCGCTGCGCCTGCCGTTGCCTTGCCAGCCTGGCAAGCGCTGTTTGAGCATGGCCATCTTCAACCGGGACAACGCATCCTTATTCAAGCTGGCGCTGGAGGAGTAGGACATGCTGCAGTCCAGTTAGCGAAGCAACATGGAGCATATGTAATCGCAACTGCGAGGGACTATAATCACGATTTCGTCAAAGGACTCGGTGCTGACGAGGTGATCGATTACTCGAAAACCGACTTCACCACCCAAATCACAGAGTCTGTTGATTTTGTATTGGATTCTGCTATGGACCCCGCCACTTTCGGTACCGGGTTACCGGGAGACATCGGAAGGAAGAACTACTCGGTCATCAAGGATGGCGGAACCTTTATTTCACTGGTGGCATTCGCGCTCAATCAACAACCGAAGGTCCGCGGTATTCACGCCTACTTCTTCCAGGCAAGAGCTAACCGTACCGATTTTGAATCCATTGTCCGCCAAATGCAAGAGAATAAACTGAATATCCATATAAATGAGGCCTATCCCTTCACTGCCCAAGGCCTTCTTCAGGCGTATCGCAAAAGTGAAGAGTCAACCAAACGGGGGAAAATCATCATATCGAAGAATCTTGGTTAAATGCCATTCCTGGCGGGATTGGAATTTATAATCTGCATGAAGAAAGCTTTATCCCCTAAGGGTTAGAGCTTTCATATCTCATACACCGGTCAATGACCGGCTGGCCGCTCAGGTGGAGCATGTCATGGTGATCTTCGCAGAGGAGCCATTGAAGCTTTTTGGAGATCAGGTAATACTCATTCAGGTGGCATAACTCAGGGATCACCTGGAGAATCGCCACCGTCTTCCCCTCATAAAGCCACAGCTTATCATACCGATCCTCGGCAATGAACCAGATGGATTCATCTTGGATGATGTCTCTTTGCTTGGCATAGTCTTTGTCTACGAAGCTGGCGCTATACTGGGGTTCCTGCAGCCGGTTCCAGCCCCAGTGTAAGCCCTGCGTATGATGGGTCTTTACCAGAAACCGTTCCTCAATTTCACTCAAAATGCGCCTCCACTGGTCTTTGCGAACTTCATGTAGCCCTCTCCGGTCCAGCTTCAGCGACTTGATTAATTCTTCGATCTCTGCGCGGACAGATAGGGAATCCATTCTACTCCCCCACCTTGTTCTCTACGAATTTCAACCGCTGTGAATAGTAGTCCTCTGCAACCTTATTCTCCATTAACCCCAATGTCGTAATATCCACAATTAGAGGTATGGAAAAGCGTAAGAGCGGCATTGTTCGACCTGAGGGTGTATCCCCATCTTCAATTACAAATCCCACTCCCTCCAGATTAAGATCAGAAGATTGGGGTGCCTCATAATTACTCAAGACCCGCTCCCCCCGAAGTTGTAACTGGTTCCCTTCCGCCGTCCAATGGAAGGTCTCAATCAATATCGAGTCCCAATTCATGATCTCAATCCAACCAAACCCATTGTCCTGAAAAATAATCCGTTCATCCCCTTGCGCCCCAGGCCCGTACATACAGTCCACCGACCAAATTCCTGTCAGTTTATTCACTATTTTTCTCCCCTCTCATCTGAATCATATTATATTTGAACAGCAGCGTAATCCCGAGATTCATCAGAAAATGCACAAGGATCGGGACCAGCAAATTATCCGTCTGCCCATAGACCCACCCGAAGACCAGGCTCGGGATAGTGATGTTCAGTAGCATTAGCGGCTTCGTGTAGTACTGGACATGCATTCCCACAAACAGCACCGTAGTGATTACGATAGCGACCCGGAGGTTGGGAAGGTAGAGGGTGAGTACATTTTGTATAATTCCCCGGAAGAGCAGCTCCTCAAATAACGCACCGGCAAAAGTGAAGGCAAGGATTGCCGTGAGCGAGTAATTCTGATAGCTCTTATTCGTTTCATCAATATAGCTGGCAGGCGTAATTAGAGTCAGGATGATTCCGAACAGCAGCAAGCTGATTGGGGGAAGGACAACATACATTGCCAGTTGCAGCGGATTTCCAAAGGATAACAGGTCCTTCAGGTTCAGGACTTCGTAGATAACAAGGGCAAAGATAACGGCTGCGCTGATCAGGGCGAAGGCGAGGAAAACCAGTACAGCGTCTTTCGGATTGAATTCTTTTTTGCCTGGTGGCGGGGTCCCAGTAGCACGATTCATAGCATAGCTTCTCTCCTTGTCTTCCAGGTTCTATTTCTCCACGGACAACAGATTCATATAGTTCATCACTTCAGCAATCAGCAATTCCCCTGCTACGATAACATATCCTGTACTTTCCCAACAACCTGTATAGCCCGCAATGGCACAACCCGAAAGATTGCATGAATGGTATATGATTGAGCTATCTGGGAGGTTCTTGCACAAAATCACGGATAATTAGCGCTTGCTTTTTTATATCTCATCCCTTATATTATTTGATGTATCAATCATTGACCCATCAATCATTGAGGAGTCAACTAAATTTCAAAAGGAGGGAACCGATGAATGAGGGCTTAACTGAAAAGTGTATTTTGCAAAGGATGCAGTCTTTGAATACCCGGATCAGCAGCGCTTTTTCCGGCTGTACCGGCCTTAGTGCCTCCCGCTTCCGTTTGCTGCAAGAACTTCTTGCTACCGAGGAAGTAAGCCAGAGCGCCCTGCAGAAATCCCTTGGCATTGACGGTGCCGCGGTGACCCGCCATTTAAAGCAGCTAGAGTTACTCCAATTTGTCAATCGGCGTACCTGCCCGGACGATAACCGCATGACTCTCGTAAGTCTCAATGAGAATGGCCGGCAGCATGTTAATCATTTTTTGCAGGCTAATTCAGAAGTAGTGGAAGGACTGTTTGCCGGCTTCGATCCCGAAGAACGCCAGGCTTTGGCAGACATGCTGGAACGGATGCACCATAATGCCCAGAACCTCTAATCCCTCGAAGGAGCTGTCTAATATGAGCAGTATACAAAAAGTTCAAGATTTCATGGAAGTGGTTAAAAGCCGCCGGTCGGTCAAGCTTTATGATTCCTCCGTTACCATCAGCCGGGAGGAAATGTCGCAAATGCTGGAAGAAGCTTCGCTGGCCCCCTCCTCCGTCAACTTGCAGCCTTGGCGTTTTGTCGTGATCGAAAGTCCTGAAGCCAAAGCCAAGCTACTTCCGTTGGCCAGCTCCAACAGCAAACAGGTGGAGACATCTTCCGCGGTAGTGGCTGTATTCGGTGACCTGAATTTCCCCGAGTATATGGACGAAATCTTCAGCGACACGGTTGCATCTGGCTACATGCCACAAGAGGTGAAGGAGCAGTTCATGGCTGCCTACTTGCCCCTCCTGCAAAGCTTGTCGTTGGAACAAAAACGCGATACCGTATTAATTGACGCCGGTCTGGTGTCCATGCAGTTCATGCTGGTTGCGCGTGCGCACGGCTACGACACCAATCCCATAGGCGGATACGATAAAAACCAGATTGCCGGTGCCTTCGGACTGGATGCACAGCGTTATGTGCCGGTTATGTTAATCTCCATTGGCAAAGCCGCGGCCGCCGGCCACCCTTCCACCCGCCTGGCGGTTGACCGCACGACAGTATGGCACTAAGCTGTACACAGCATCGGCATAGCCGGAAGCTTGTGTTCAGCGCGCAGCAAAAAGCTCTTGGGATGATCCCAAGAGCTTCTTGCTTGTATACCGGCGGAGTCCTCTTTATTGCATCCCCTGCATAATAGCATTGATAATGCCTTGCTGGGTGACGGTGTTGTTATAACGGTTGAACAGGGCGAAGCCATGCTGGCCGTTATAGCCATTGTCCCAATAGACCGGTACGGCCTTGTACTTCTTGGCGGTTGCGGTTACGGCTTTGGCATAGGCGGCACGGTAGTTATTATTGCTTGAATCGTAGGATGATTTGTCAATCGAACCGAATTCACCGATCACTACAGGGTAACCTTGAGTCGTGAATTTATTGTACATGGATTGGAGCTGCGAGTTCAGGTAATCCTCCTGTCCCCAGGTGGATTTTTTGGCAGGGTTCGTCGCTGACGCTCCCCACTGCGTGATATTCCCCGATTCCTCACCGGCAAAATCCCAAGGGGAATAGTAGTGGGCGGAGATCATGATTCTTTTTTCCGGGCCGGGTATGGTGGATGATCTGTAATTGTCAGTTGGGAGCACGAACCCGTAATTGCCCGCCGTGTAGTCGATATTTGTGTTCCACCCCGGAATCAACAGCCATCTGGCGTTATTGTTGCCGCCTGTCTGTCTGACCGTATCCACAAAGATCTGATTGTAAGCATTCAGGTTGGCGTAGTACGCCGGATTCGGATTGTTGTAGCTGCCGTCGAACACCTCGTTCATCGACTCCAAAATCAGCCGCTCGCCATAATTAGCGAACTTATTCGCGATCTGTTGCCACACCTTCTGATACTTCTGCTTAATGGCTGTCTGGTTGCCGCTATTCACCAGAAGCCAGCTGCCCTGAACAGAATTGAAGCCGTCCCCGTGAATATTAATGACGACATACAGGCCTTCATTATAGGCGTAATCCACGACTGCTTTCACACGATCCAGCCACGCTGAGTTGATCGTATAGCCGGGGGCGCTCCCGATATAATTCAGGTAGGAGACCGGGATGCGGATGGTTTTGAAGCCTGCTGCTTTGACCTTTTGGATCAGCTGCGGCGTAATGGCCGGGTTATTCCAGGCGGTCTCGCTGGGAATCCCGTTCACCGAAGCTTCGAGCGAGTTGCCCAGGTTCCATCCGGCCCCCATCTCGCTGACAATCTGTGAAGCCTGCAGCGATCTGAAGTCTGAAGTCAGCGCAGCTGACGTTTCTTCCGCAGAGGCGCGGGAACCCGTGCTGCCGAGCAAGGTGGAAGCCAGTAATACTAGAGCTACGCTGTATACTCCGTACTTTTTGATTTTGGCTAACATATTAGAACCTCCGTTCTTATAGTAATTGCGTCACACGAAAACGGTTACAAGCTTATTTATGGACGACGAAATTGCTTGGATTGCATTCTTATTATCAGGCAAGACACAAGCATCGCTATAGACATTCCGAACATCAAAATATATCCATTATAAAACAGAGTATTGGTATATTGGTTAATCCAGCCGAAACGAAACCCGGAGAATGGGTCAACATCTACGTTTGCGCGCAGTTAAAGTTAAGGCTCAATCCCCCACACCAACTGTCCGTTCACATAACCCGTAACCTGCTCATGATCGGCGAACTGGGTGCTGGTGGCATTGAAGGAATAGTCGTTGGCCTGATTGTAGCCCGACCAGTTGATCTTAGCGAAGCGGGTCTGGATCTCGGCGCTCTGGCCGGGGTTCAGGGTGCCCGCAGCACTGGTGAAGCCAATCTCCAGAGCATAATCCGCACCGGCGGCCGGGGTGTCCAGCTTCACGAAGGTCCCGGTGACGTTCGCATTTCCGATGCTGGCCCAGTCGGTCCAGAAGCTCTGCTGTTGCTCGCCGTCGATTGTATAGTAATAGCGGAGCTTCACATCGCTGAGCTGGACCGGTGCATTCCCGGTGTTGATTACTTTGAACTTGGGTGCGATTCCATTGGTTGAAGCACCGGTGCTGCCGTTGTAGGCCTGAATGGTCAAGTCACCTGAAGGCAGCGGAACGCTGCTATCCTCTACGTTCACAGTAAGCACAACCTCTGCTCCGCCGCTAAAATGAAAAGTGACCGCATGCTGGCCGAGCGGCAGCGTGGCAAGATAAGCCTTTCTCAGAACAACCGCAGTGTCTGTGGCCGTATAGTCCTGACCGGAGATAAGGGTGTAATTGCCGCTCTTCAGGCTTGTCAGCTGATGCCCCTGTAAGGTAAGCGCTACGGAAATATCCTGTGCAAGATTCGCCGCCCGGTCAAACACCGCATGGTCTGGTGAGATGGCAGCACCTGGCGTTGTATCGATGACTTTTACTTTTAACACGGGATCTTGGCCCTGATTGAAATCCAGGACGATCGAATGCTCGCCAACCGGCAGCGTTGCCAGGAACGCCTTAGTGAGCAGCAGTGTGTTCCCGCTTAAGGTATAGTCCTCGTTCTCAGTCAACACGGTAGTGCCGGAACGAAGGGCCGTTAACGTGTTGCCGTTCAGATTCATAGTGACGGTCTGGTCGGCCTGATGCGCCTGAGCTTTGTCAAATTCCACCATGGATGGCGTAATAGACGCACTCGGATGAGGGTTATTCCCCTTCAGATCAGGCAGCTCGTCTAGCGTAATGACATAATCACTCTGATACAGAGTGGTCAGCGTAGCCGGGAAATTGAACGCCGTGCTCATCAGATGCTCTCCGTACCATGGCAGGAAGTAGAGCCAGCCTGCTTTTTCATCGGTCAGATTCTGCACGCTTGGAACGGTGTCGTTCTCGGTCATGGCTACCATCTTCTTGCCGCCAGTCAGATCCACCAGCTGATAAAAGGTCGAGCTAATCGCATCCTCATTCGGCACGCCGGACAGTCCATCATAGCGGTTGTAGATGGTGTTGTATTTATCGTAGCCGACAATATCCACCTGATTATCCCCTGGATACCAGGCCGGAGAAGTGCTGTACACATAGCTGTTATAGGTCCAGATCAGGTTGTGCAGGCCGTAAGTCTCTGTAAGTTCAGTATAAAGCTGATCCCAGAGCTGCTTGTACACCTCCGCACCTGCCGAAGCCCACCAGAACCACGCCCCTTCTCCATTCAGCCCGCCGTTGCCTTCTGCCTCATGGTAAGGACGGAAGATCACGGGCACGTTGTTGTCCTGCAGAATCTGCAGCTGCTCCGCCAAGTCCTTGATCGCCTGCTTCAAGTATTTGTACTCCTTGGTCCCTGGAATCACAGCATTAGCGGTATTGAAATTGGTCTCGGTTGGTTTGTAGGTCGCCTGCTTCCAATCCACAAATTCCCCTAGCTGATAGGAGGTGAAGTCACGGGGAACCGTAAGATGCCAGCTATTGGTCGCAATCCCGCCCTTGGTATTCACCCAGTCGATCATGCGGGCGGTAGTGCCATCCTCCCAGCCATACAGCGGATTATAGTTCATAAGGTCGAACCCGCGGACTGCCGGATATTTCCCGGTCAGATTGTGAATCCAGTCGAACTCCAGCTCGGAGTTGCCGTCATTCCCTCCGCCGTAAATCTCCTGCTGGCCCGATAGCATATGCTTCCCGTATACCTCCGTCAAATAATTCATCAGGAGCTGGGTTTCGGGCGTGGCCTGAGCATCAGAGAGAACGGGCTGTACAATCAGGGGGTCCAGGTTCGCATGATCCACCGTTAAGGCGTCGAAATAAGCGAATCCCCAGCCTGCTTTTACCTGAATAGTATTGCTGCCTTGATTCAGCTTGTGATAGCCGAAGTTGAACTCCTTCCACGTAGTGGTGTAGGGCAGCATATACGAACCCTTCGCAGCACCGTTAACGATTAATGCCTGCTGTCTGCCATCCGGGCTCAGCTCCTGCATATAACGGGTCGAGATCGTATACATCCCGGTTGCCGGGACAGTTACAGTGTAGGTTAGCGTACCGGAGTTCTGCATCCAGACAAAACCGCTTCCCGAATATCCGGGCTTCGGCGTTCCGTAAATCTGGGTCGTCACTTGCAGATCCGGGGTGAGCTGGGCATTCTCGCTTTCGATGGTGATCAGTGCAGGGTCAGCGCGGGCCGCAGGCGGTGCAGTAAGCCCTCCAAGCAGCAGCGTACACGCTAGCAGCATTGTTCCTGTTCTTTTGAGCCATTTCTTCATTTTCTTCTTTCCTCCCCATGAACAAAATGGTAAAACCTTGGTTAAACTATCAGATCATGGTTGCGCTTTCATAGCAAAGATAGCATGTATTCCATAATTTGTAAATACAAATTAGCAAGTATGCCCAGTGGTATGAATTGCAGAGTGGAAGGAATGTTCTGTTTATTGCGCACGGAGGGAATCTAGTGGAAAAAGTACAACTATTCGAGCACTAACGGGGTGCTTGAAAGGGGTATAATTCGGCAGGAACAAGTGCCTTTTTTCGAAGCTAGGTTTCCTTGTTGATTGGCTTCTGTGCCCCTATCCTGCAGGCCCCTGCGATTTCGCAGGAGCTTGTCCGCATTAAGAGCCTCTTATGCTATTCACGGAGCAAAAACCTCCGGGTTGTCGCTCGTCCAAGCACCGATGCAGCCGATCAGGCAGGCTGTGCAGCTTTTCAGCACCCGCCCGCTCAGGCTGTCCTCATACTCTAAGACGATATTGATGCCCTGCCCCCGCCAAGCGAGAATCCGGCCGGAGAAGCCGGGCCACTCACATTCCTCATCCATCGCGGGCTGGCCGTATGCCGCCATCGCTTGTACCGGAGAGGAGCTCATTGCAAGGCTCCCGGGAAGCAGCCCGGGATAAGGAGTCTTGACCCGGTCATCCGCTCCGGGTGCGAGGAATTGAACAGCACCGATAATCCATTCTTGCGGGTCTGGATGCCGGAGTCCGGTCAGATTCTCCAGCTTGGGTCCGCGGTACAGATCCATGCGTAGTGATGATTTCGCTGTCCAGACGATTTCGTCGTTGAAATAGCTTTTTGGTGTGGGCAGTCTCCGGACACCGTAAGGCTTCAGCAGGGCCTGGATACGCTTGGGATCATACGGCTGGCCCAGCATTTCCACCAGTTGCTCGGAGGGTTGCTTCGTGGTCATGTGTTTCCTCTCCTCTTCACTTGTTCTTCTGTAATCCGCTCTTATTATAGCAAAAGCGCACTCCCAGATGAAGCTCAAGGAAGCGCGCTCACTTGCAGGTGCCATCCTAACGAAAGCTTAGTTGGCGTTGCTGAATTTCAGGCCCTCCTTGCCCAGTTCAAAGCCATACGCCTTGGCCAAAGCCTGAAGCTCACTGTCTTCCAGCAGCTTAATCTCCTTAACAGCGTTGTCCTTGTCTCTGATGACCCGGAAATCAGCCGAGCCGTTCCCGTCATAGTAGAATTTGTTGAACTTGCCTTCATGCTGAAGGTCAGGGTCCATGAACAGGCGGATATGCTTGCTGTTGTAAAGGAAGCGGTCCTGGGCCTTGTCATACGTTAAGCCGTAGGCTACATAATCCTTCAATGCATCGTAATTGAAATCGGTGAGAGCTCCGCTTCCATCCGACGATGCTGCGGCCGCATCCGGCCCGCTGCTGTCACCAGTCTCCATTGCGCTCATTTGCGCAGCGCCGCTGTCTGGTTGCACTCCGCTCACGGCCCCGCTGGACTGCTCTGCGAACGCCGATACCGCTCCGGCCACCAGAATGACTGATATGGCTGCTGTCAATACCGTCATTTTCTGAAGTTTCATGATCGACACGATCCTTTCCTTGGTCGCATTTGTACTGAAGCCTATATACAGGGGCATGAACCCCCTCTGTTGCTCCGCCACCTCCAAGAGACATAACGCATAATCCGCCTTGTGCTCTGCACCCAGCTTACGGATGACTCTGGCATCACAGACCATCTCCAGCTCCCGGTTTAGATAGAAAACCATCAGCCAGACCAGCGGATTGAACCAGTGCAGGCATAGAGCCACGGACGCAGCTAGCTTCCATACTGTATCGAAATACCGGATATGCATATATTCATGGGTGAGAATATAATCCATAGCCTGTGCGTTCCCGGTATTCAGGTTCGCAGGCAGGATAATCTTCGGACGCCAGGTTCCGCACGTAACCGGTGTATCCATCCGGTCAAATGTCAGGATGGTAAGCTTACGCCGCAAGGGATGCCGGGCACGCCAGGCCTCAATTACAGGCTCCTGTCTCTGCAGAGGCAGTGCTGTCCGCAGCTCTCTCTTGCTTCTGTAGAAGATCACCGCAAGGATCATAAGCAGCAGTGCAGCGCCGCCAAGCCATATGACACCCAGCTGCTCCGGCTTTAGGAACGGCTGCTCCGGCTCCCCGCCCGCAAAGGCCGTGAATGCTATATCCCGGGCGAACATCCCTGTGTGCAGGGCTGAGCGTTCCGGCAACTGCACTACGGCTGCTGTGTGCGTGCTAACCTGATCAATCGCAGCAGCAACCTCTGCCTGAGGTGACAGCTGCGGAAGAATCGGCACAGAACCCGGAATTAGCAGTCTGGCGATGACAATGCCCCACAGGACCAGAAAGAGCTGTCTGGGTAATTTGTGCAGGGTCACAGAGCGCAGCGCGATCACTAGAACGATCAGCACGCTTGCTGAGATACTTATCTGTAAGATATCCATCATCCCTCGCCTCAGCGCAAGCTTTCCACGATTTGCCTGAGCTTGTCGATATCGGCTTTGCTGAGGTTCTTCTCATTAAGAAATGCAGAGAAGAACATCTCCGCCGAACCGCCATACATTTTGTTAATCAGCTCTTTGGTCTCATACGTCTGCACCTGCTCTTTGGCAATCAGGGCTGTGCAGACAAAGCCGGGGTCTGTCCGCTCTATAGCATCCTTGGCAATCAGCTTCTTAATCACTGTATAGGTCGTATTCCTGTTCCAGCCTGTCTCCTGATTCAGAATTGCGGCCAGATCCCCTGCGGGCAGCTTGCCTTCCCTCCATAGAATCTCCATGACCTTAAGCTCGGAATCATACAGCTTAATCTCCATGCACCAGCCTCCCTTCGTTTGACTACTGTAGTAGTCATACTCCAATACTACTCCAGTAGTCATCTGATGTCAATTATATCCTTTTACTCCTTATTTATTCCATGTCATTAAGCATACAAATAGCTCTGGGCCGTATACATCTGATAATATTTCCCGCGCCGGTTCATCAATTCTGTGTGCGAGCCCGCTTCACAGATCTCCCCCTGGTCGAATACATAGATGATATCGCAGAGCCGGGTCACTCCGAGCCGGTGCGAGATCATGATTGTCGTCTTGTTCTCACACAGCGCGGAGAATTCTTCATAGATCTGCGTCTCCACCTTGGGGTCCAGGCTGGCTGTCGGCTCGTCCATAATCAGAATCTCGCTGTCCGCCCGGCCGAGCGCTCTGGCAATCGCCAGCCGCTGCCACTGTCCGCCCGACAGCTCTGTATCATTGTTCTCCAGCTGGCCTAGCTGGGTATCCAGGCCTTGCGGCAGCTGATCGATGAAGTCCTCCATATGGAAGATCCGCAGCGACTCCTTCTGGAACTCTTGTCCGAAATTTCCCGCCCGGATATTATCCGCGACCGAGAACTGGTATTTAATGAAATTCTGAAATACACAGACCGTCTTCCTTCTGAACGAATCAATGACATCCGCTAACGGGTCTCCACCGATCAGCACCTCCCCTGAAGTCGGCTTGTACAGGCCGAGCAGCACATGAATGAAGGTCGTTTTACCGCTGCCGTTCTCGCCCACTAAGGCAATTTTCTCGCCTTTGTTGATCGTTAATTCAATATTCTTAAGTGTAAGGCTCCCGCTGCCCGGGTATTTGAAATCCACATGCTTGAACTGAAGGGTGGAAGCATCCGCAAGCGTCTTATGCCCGCCGCCGGCATTCTCGGGGAGATCCAGGAAATTCTGCATATCTTCCATATACAGTGTGTAATTGTTCATGGAACTGATTTTATTCACCATACTGCTCAGTGCGCCCGTTATGGCCTGCATCGCTGTGATCACCAGCATAACATCGCCTATACTCATTCTATTCTCTAAGACGCCTAAGCAGGTGATGAGCAGACAGATTCCCAGCGCAATATTCCGCAAGAGATCAACGAGCGCTCCGCCCAGCGTATAATGCAGCAGCAGCCCGAACTTCTCTCTCCATACCTCGCTGCGGATCTCTTCCGTGCGGTCATTGAAATAATCAATTAATCCGAACATGCGGATCTCCTTGGCATATCTTCGGCTTGTCAGCACATCGTACATATAGTTCAACCGGCGCAGCGGCTTGCTCTGTTCAACCGCCTGGAAGTAGCTCCGCTTGCCCTGTGCATTCATCAGCAGCAAATACGGTATGGTGGCAAGCACCGCAATAACGGGAAAATACAGATTGATCTTCAACAGCAGCACGATAAAGGAGAACATGGAGAACATAGGAAGTACGACAGACAAGGAGTTGTTGACGTAGGCCAGAATCCCCTTGTTCACTTTGGACTGGACCCGCTCCAACAGATCATAGACAGCCGGATTCTCCAGCTCTTCCATATCAATAACAGACAGCTTCTTGTTCACCTGTCTGATGAATTCACGGTTAATGTTATATTTCAGACGATTGTTAACATGCGCCGTAATATGCTCTATCCCTTCCAGGACAATCTTCAGCACGGTATATCCGGCGACAAGGATTAACAGTTGTGTGTTACGGCGGAGGCAGACTGGACGAAGGCGAGGCCATCGATCAGGAGCTTGTAGAGCCAGGCTCCCAGCGGGGCCAGCAGTGCACTGAGCGCCATGAGCACCAGTGACAGGTACAAATCTTTGGTGCAGAACAGCTTTACGATCATCTTGAGGTTGCGGACATGAACCAGTATTTTCGTAGTCATATGACTTGATCTCCCGTATCATACCATTTGGCCTGACCCCTGAAGAAGCTGCAATATTCACCCTGTTGCTGCATCAGCTCGGCATGGGTGCCCGTTTCCACGATCTCCCCCTGCTTCATAAATATGATCCGGTCGGCGAGCTTGGCAATTCCGATCCGGTGCGAGATGAGCACAACACTTTTGCCGCGAAAATATTTGCCGATATTGCGGAACTGCTGAGCCGTCTGCACAGACAGCTCGAAGCCCAGGAGCTCAGCTATCAGGATACCTTACATTCCTTCATGGACATCAAGCGAATCATTCTTGATATGAATAAGCAATTGGTATACATACGCACCTGTATTGAAGCAGGCCATGCGGCAAAAGGCGCAGATCATATTAACGGAATTCTGCACCAGATCGAGGCTTCCTGCAACACCATCACTACCGGCAACCTGGCGGTGGATGCCTTGGTCAGCCATGCGCTTCACCACGCCTCTTGCCTGGATATTGCCATGCAGCATAAGGTACAGCTCACCGGTGCACCTGTTAACATTGAACGCTATGATCTGTGTATATTACTTGGCAACCTTCTGGATAATGCCATAGATGCTGCGAGACAGGTCCGGCCGGCTGAGAACAGATCCATTCAGCTTCATATCCATGCGAACAACAATGCCCTCGTTATCTATATCGGCAACTCCATGGCCGCCCCCGCCAGCACAGCAGCGCCATGCCGCCGGGCCCATCCGGAGCTGCACGGAATCGGCTTAAGTACTATTCAGCAGGTTACGGGCAAATACGGCGGGCATCTGAGAACGACGGTCAAGCCCGGGAAGTACGAAACGGTTGTTGTTCTGCCTTATGCGAAGACCGGAAGCTAAATACAGGTTGCCGTGCAGGCATATGGATCAGGAAGTCCACACCCTCAATTTAACTGTTCCTTAGCGCGTTGCCCTTCACGGGAGCTTCTGCCGATCATGAGCTGTACCGCGATCATAAGCACAGTGACCACAGCCAGGCCGGTCAGGGCAAGCCGGAATGAACCCGAAGCATCCAGGATGCGGCCTACTGCAAGGGGACCCAAGGCTCCGAGAATATAGCCGCCGCCCTGGCTCAGTGAGGACCAGGCGCTGGCCTCTTCCGCCCGCTGCGTCATGAGCAGCGGCAGCATGAGCGCCAGCGGGAACAATCCTCCGGCACCGATCCCGAGCAGGACTGCACTCAGGAATGGAGAGCCTGATCCGAGGAGCAACAGCAGTCCGCTTAGCTCGAACAGACTGCACAGCACCAGCCATAAGGTGCGCCGCTGGAATCTGGACGTAAGGATTGGCACCAGAATACTTACCGGAATCTGAATCAGGGTGAACAATGTGAGCAGGTTACCCGCATCATGACGGCTGTAGCCCATAGACATGGATATCGGGGCCAGCCAAGCTGTCAGCGAATAGAAGACACTGGCCATCAGGCCGAAAAATACGGTCAGCAGCCAGGCCCGCTTGTTCGCCACGGGCAGCTTGGCGTGCACACTCTGAGCCTCCGGCTGCAGCGACTTTGCTGTAATTCTCCACCAAGCCGGGAGAGCTGCCAGGGAGAGTACCGCCCATACTGCCAGCGACAGCTGCCAGGAACTGTCCAACCAGGTGAACAAGGGAACAGACAGCCCTGCCGCCAGCGATGCGCCCAGCACCAACGCGGCAGAATACACACTTACCATAGCAGTATGCCCTGGGAAATAACGCTTAATGAAGCCTGACAACAGCGGACCGGCGATTCCGATTCCCACACCTGCTGCGAGTGCGGTCAGAATGAGCCCAGAGGCCGAGGATAACACGCCCCGCGCGGCAGTTGCCGCCCCGATGAGCACCATGGATGCAAAGATTGTACGTTCCATTCCGAAACGGCGGCTGATGCTCACTGCAACCGGTGCGAACAGGCCCATACACAGAACAGGCAGCGTAGTCAGCAGACTCGCCTGCAGGCTGCTCATTGCCAGGTCCCCCTGAATATTGCTAAGCAGCGGAGAGACGGACGTAATAACCGGACGCATATTTAATGAGGCAGCCAGTAGGGCGATGAATAATAACAGGAAAGGCAACGATATCAACTCCAAGTAGTATAATTTGTGTCATTCTTGTATAGCTCGAGTATAAATATGCGCCATACATTGTTCAATACTATTATTTCTATTATTATAATAGTATATAACTATGATTATTCTCTGAACGGAGTGATTCATTTGGAAACCCGCCATTTGCATTATTTTCTGGCTGTGTGTCAAGAACTGCATTTCACACGGGCCGCTGAGAAGCTGGGAATCAGCCAACCCACGTTAAGCCAGCAGATCAAGGTGCTGGAAGGTGAGCTGGGGCTCCCCCTCTTCGACCGGATCGGCAAAAGAATTGCCCTTACCGAGGCTGGTGCACTCCTGAAGGAGTACGCAGTCCAGATGGTACAGAATGAACACAACGCCAAGGCGGCCATGGATGAACTGCGTCTAGACAACCGCGGCACCATCCGGCTCGGGCTGCTGCCTTCCGACCTTGATTACCAGTTAACACCGCTGCTGGTTAAATTCCACGAGGATTATCCAAATATACGGCTTCAGGTATTCGCCTCGACGGTCATTCAACAGGAGGTGCTGGATAACAAGCTGGACATCGGGATCTGTCTCCAGGGGCCGCGCGATGAACTGTTAACCAAGGTGGATCTGGGCTGGGAGCCGTATCATCTGATTGTCCGGGGGGATCACCCTTACGCTGCCAAGAGCCATATCGAGCTGTCTGAGCTTCAGAGTATCCAGCTTGTGATGTACCCGCGGACTTTTATCGGCAGAGAGCTGGTCGAGAACACCTGCCGGGAAGCCGGCTTCGCGCTGGAACCGATTATGGAGACCGGATCGGCCACCTCGCTGATCCAGCTGGTGCAGGCCGGAATTGGCGGTACCGTGCAGCCGGGCAGTCTCATGGACGCAATAAAGAACAGCGGTCTCCGCTCCATTCCCATCCTGGATTCGCCGCCCATCCGCAAGCTCAGCTTAATCTACCGGGCAGACCGTTACATCACCAAAGCAACCCATACTTTTATCGGCTATCTGAAGGAGTTCTGGATGGATCACTTGGAATCTTCCCGTACCGATAATATAAGCACTAAGTCTCCAACCGATACGTAAATACGCTGCTCGCCTTCTTGTTATTGGTGAACATAAACTGTAATTCAGACCGATCTGCACTTACTCCGGTGAACTGAATTCCGTCATATGTGAACCCGGCCAGCTCTGTAGGATCGATACCGAATTCCTCATAAAGAACAACCGCCTGCTTAGCTACTGTATCAATTAGAGTAAGTATGCCGTCTTGTGAAGAACGGACAATCAGAATATTGCCGCTTATCCCTTCGATAGTATAGGTTGCTTCTGGTGTCCCTGCCAGCTTGGAGTGATTCCAGATCTGCTTGACGGAACCATCCGGGGCGATTAAGCGAACAGAATGACCGTCATTCATCACGGCATTTCCTTCATAGATCTTGATATCCTCAGGGGAGAACTGCCAGTAATTCGCTTTAGATTGGCGCAGGATAACCCCTTTTCTCACGAACAGATTGTATACGGTCAGGTTTATGGATGGCTCCCCGCTGCTATATTGAATGGTCACCAAGTCGGCATCATCAGATATCTTCTCGGCAGTAATCCGGGTGCCTGCAATATAATATGGATCAAGCTTTGCTGTAGAAGCTCCCACCGTATGAACCTTACCCGTGATATCTCTTTTGTACAAGGTGCCGTCTACCCCATTCAAGAAATATGCGTTCTTGTTAGTCAGGCCTTCACCGGCGAATTCAGGATAGCTGATGTACGCTTCACGGTGGACGGCATCCCACTCCAGTGACCCGCCAATCGCATCATTCACGAAGCGTAGAGGGATATAGAGCTGCTTATTCACCTGCTGGAAGGCAGCGGAATAGGTGATCTGCTTCCCGTTGACAGAAGCGTGAGTGCTGCCGATCTTCATGCTGCCCTGCGTGAGCAGATTCTGAATGGTGAGCATTCTGGAATGCTCGTCATATGTAATAGTCGCCCCTCTCACATACAGCTTATCCAGCGAGAGCATGACTGTATTGTTGATTAGCGTAGCGCCCCCAGCGGTTGAAGTAATCTGCTCTTTGTTCAGATAGACCTGGATCGCGGGTGCCCCAGCAGTGGCGGACTGAGTTGTACCGGAGGCAGCAACAGCGGGGGCAGGAGAATGAGCCACGCTCGTGACAAGAATACTAATTCCAATGATCTGCATGAGCTTTTTAAATGTAATCATAACGTACCCCCTTCATTTCTCAGAAAATACCATATTTCCTATCATAGCATATTACAGATGGTACAGCCGAATACTAAATGGTAGACTAAGCAGAAACGGCTTTACTGTCCTTTTAGGGACGGCACCGTTTCAGCGAGAAATATAAGGAAAATACACGACTCAACCGTTAACGAATTGAGAACTTAGGAGAGAATAACCCGATGGCCAAATGGGATAATATGCTCGCAATGCTGTGGATGCTGAGGTCCGGCAAGAAGCTTACTGCCGCTCAGATTGCAGATCAGCTAGAGATCAGTGTCCGCACGGTGTACCGGTATATCGATGCCTTATGTGCCAGTGGGGTGCCGGTAGTCGCCGAATCGGGGCATGACGGCGGGGTACATATTCTGGAGAGCTTCAGTGAGACGCCCCTGTTCTTCAGCTCCATGGAGCTGAGAGCGCTGCTCGATGCCTATAAATTCGCGCAAAGCGCTGGCTATCCCTTCGCCCTGGAGCTGGAAAACGCACTCAAAAAGGTAGAGAACGGACTGCACGATGAACAGCGACAAGACCTGTCGCTGCACACAGGCATTCTCGATGTGATCGCTCCGTCCCGTTCCCCTTCAGTCGTCCCTTTGCTGCGGGAGCTGGAGCAGGCTGTGAAGGCGGGCCAGACGGTTCACCTCACCTACCGGAAAGTGAATGCAGCACAGAACGAGGAGCGCGTAGTCGATCCGTATGGTCTGGCTTACGACCGTTCGGAATGGTATATGGTTGGGTTCTGTCACCGGTCACAGGCCATGCGGACCTATCGTGTGGACCGCATTGTCAAGCTTGCGTTAACGGAAGCCAGCTTCCCTAAGCCGGAGCCCTTCTTGGTATCTGACTATTTCCGCAGCCAGCTGGAGCCGGAGCCGGAAGATAACGCCCCTCTGCTCGTGATCCGTATCGAAGGAGCGCCGGATGCGCTGAACAAGCTATGCGGCAACTGGCATCTGCGGCACTACCTGACGGAGCGGACGGACCGGGAGGCGAGGTTCCTGCTGGATGTACCCTCTATGAATAAATACCTTCCCAAATATCTGTTGAGCTTCGGCACTTCCATACGTATTCATGAGCCTCTGGAGCTCAAGGAACAGATACAGGAATTGGCCTGTGAGATTAGCAGACATTATAGGAACGATGGTGAATGAACTTCACTGACAGCCTCTGTCAGATTTGCCCGCAAATTGCCGTCTGGACTGCAGAAGCGAAAGACATTCCGGTGGATGGCATGCAGCAAGAAATGACTATGGTACTCTGCCTAACAAAACAGCTCCTGCTGCATATTTGCGGCAGGAGCTGTTTTGTTACCTTATGTGCTGAGGAGTTGTTGCCATTAAGCGCCGGCCAAGGCCGTAACCTGAACCTTGAGCTCATTTACCTGCTTACGCATGTCTTGAGCTTCCTTCTGCTGCTTCTGAACCACCGTAGTCAGTACGCCGATAATGTCCATCAATACTACAGACTTGTGATCCGCAGTAGAGAAAATCTGTGGCACATCCTCGGCGATGAAGCCGATATTCTGCTGCTTGCCGTTCTCCGTCTTGTAGTTGAAGGTCACCGGCTTCAGCTTGTTCAGCAGCTCCAGCGCCTTCTTCACCGGCAGGCTGGCAATGTTCTCCTTGTAGGTCCGGGAGGAGGTCTGCGCGAAGTTCGTTGCCCGCAGGTTGCCGTTCACATCCAGCTTGTAGTTATCTGCTGGCGCTTTGCCAATCCCGACATTGCTGCTGGAATCTAGCGTTAATGCGCCCGCCACCTGGACAAGTTGATCATAGACGGAATCCTGGCAGACCAGCTTCTGCATACTTCCCTCAATGCCCGCCTGCCATGCGTTTGCCGTAGTATCCCAGAGAATCTGTGCCTTCTTATCCTTGCCCCGGTCAAGCTCGATCCCCCGGGTAACCGTCAGGCTGCCGCTGATCTTGGCATCCTTCACTGTCAGTGTATCACTGAGCTTCAGTTCCTTTGCTGACAATGTGCCTGTGAAGGCGGCGTCCTTCGCCGTGAACATTCCTGTAATTTCGGTATCCGCTGCCTTTAGTAATGTATCGATCACTGCGTTCTTCACGGATAACGATCCGTTCACAACAGCATCAGTGACGGTTAACTTCCCGGATACCGCCGCATTACCGTTCACATCCAGCTTGGCGGCCGGTGCAGCGGTGCCGATTCCGATATTGCCGGAAGCCACCTTAAGCACAGCGTTCAGATCTGTAAGCTCCTTATGCGTATGACCGCTGTACGAGAGCTGTTTCAGGCTGCCTGCAAGTCCCAGTTGCCATTCAGCCATCGCTTCGTTCCATACAATCTGTGCCTTGGCACCTGTACCCCTACCCACATCAATCCCCCGGCTAAGCGTAAGGCTGCCCGTAACATCAGCATCCTTCGTGCGGAGCATTCCGCTAAATTCGGTATCCGCAGCCGTTAACATGCCGCTGACTGCTGCGTCTGTAACGGTCATACGGCCGGATACCGCCGCATTGCCGTTCACCTCAAGCTTGGACGTTGGCGCTGCGGTGCCGATTCCGACATTCCCGGAGGCGATCTTCAGCACCCCTGTCAGTTCGGACAGCTCTTGGTGTGTATGGCCGCTGTAGGAGAGCTGCTTCATGCTTCCTGCAATTCCCGCCGTCCAGACATCCTGGGCTTCATCCCAGAGTAGCTGTGCCTTCTGATCCGTTCCTCTGTCCACTGCAATTCCCTTACTGAGCGTAAGATCGCCAGTGATGGCAGCATCCTGAGCGGTGAAACCTCCGCTGACGGTGACCTCCTTAAGTGCAGCCAGGCCGCTGATCTTTGCACTTGCTGCTGCCAAGCCACCGCTTAATGAAGCCTCTGTGACCGTCAATGATCCGCTGACCACGGCATTCCCTTTGACCTCCAGCTTAGCGGCCCGGGCATCCGTACCAATCCCGACATTGCCTCCATCAACAGTGATCGCCTCCGCCAGAGCAGCATACTCGGGGTGGATATGTCCCTTGAATTCTATGGTCTTCAGGGTATCTGAAACTCCGGCCAGCCATTCATCTGCAGTCTCATCCCATAGCAGCTGGGCTGGAAGAGCGCTGCCGCCGCGGAATACCTCCAGACCGGCATTTTGGACAATGTGATCACTCTTAGGGTCATATTTGTTAACTCTTATAATGTTGTCCTCAACCTCAAGCTGAGCCGCATTGATCGTCACAACATCGCCATTCACCGTCAGATTCCCGTTCACGGTCAGATCCTTGGAGATGGAGGCGCTGACTGCACTAAGCTCCCCACGGATTACTGTATTGCCTTGAACATCAAGCTTGGACTTAGGGTCAGGGCTTAAGGTTCCGATGCCGACCTCTCCGTTTTTGGTAACACTGAACAAGCTGTCTCCGCCAGTTGCTCTAACATCTAACAGGGCCAGCGGGGCCGTAGTTCCGATGCCGATATAACCCTTTGCATCCGAAGACAAGGTAACCGCATTGCCTAGCGGATTGAACAGCTGATGCTGGCCGCCCTTCCCGGTGCCGAACTCAGCGAACTTCTCCCCATCGCCATAGAACCAGGAATTCAGCTCATTATTCCAGTAGATCCGGGCATTCGGTAGGAGAATTCCATCTTTATTCAGACCGCGAGGAGCTTCGAACCCTCCGGCAGTCACATTCCCGGACACCACCGCATGATTGCTAATCACGGCACCCGCCGCATTTATCCCTTTGTTAAAAGAAGCCGTGCCTTCGAATACAGCATCACTATGAGCAGTCAGCTTACCTGAGAAGGATGCCGCGCCAGAGACCTCTGTCTCCGTCCGGAAGACCGCCTTGCCTGCCACATCCAGCACTTCAGTCGGATTATCCGTGCCCACACCCATTTTGCCGCTGCGGGTCAGGCTGAGTACCGTTCTGCCGGCAGTGCCCAGCTTCCAGCGGTCCTTGGCCCACTTGATCTGCGCGTTAGTCTCGGTGCCTTGCAGCACCTCAATGCCGTCTCCGACCGTCACTGTTCCTGCAATTGCCGCGCTGGCGGCAGTGACTGCTCCTGTAATTGCAGCACCCGCAGCCTTCACTGCACCGGAGGCTTGGATATTGCCGGATGAATCGACTACAACCGCCGCACTATCCGCAGGTGTTGCCAGCTGCCACTGGTCCTTGACCTCATCCCAGGCAAGCTTGACCGGATTCTGATCCGGGCCGCGATAGATCTCCAGTCCGCCGCCTGCAAGAGACTTGACTGTTCCAGCATCCTTATTAAGGGTAATCCAGGGACTGCCGATATCTAGCTCATCCGTGGCAATTTTGGCCGAGGTCCCCCGGATCTCCAGCTCTCCGGCTACCGTCAGATTGCTGCCCACCGTCAAGTCATGGTGAATATCCACATCCCCTTCGGCGCTGGCGCTCAGTGCCAGAATGTCACTCTTCGGATTGTACAGCTGGCTATGAAGATGAAGAGCATCCGCACTCGCCATCTGTGTCAGCTTGTCCCAGGAGCTGCCGCTGGCGACATTCTCCAGCGAATTTCCGATACCCACCTTCCACTTCCGCTCGCTTTCGTTCCAGAACATCCGGGCAGGCGGCTGCGATTCGCCCCGGAACACTTCGATGCCGCTCTCGGCGGCTGGCGGGGTATCCCCTGCGAATTTGTTGATCTCAATGACGTTATTGGTGACGACCAGATCCTCACGGTTAAGCGTGGTCGTGGTGCCTTTGACGATCAGGTTGCCGTCTACCTTAACCAGACCCTGAACCGCCAGACCGCCGCTGACTTCCACCCCGTTATTGACGGTCAGGGAGCCCTGTACCTCAGCATCATTGATCATTTCAAAATCACCATCTGCTGTAACCTGGACAGCCGTATTGCCCGCGCTATCGCTCAGGGAATTGTGCCGGTGCAATCCATCGGCATCCGAGCTGACCCCTCCGGTCAACGCATCCCAATTACTTCCGTAGGCTATATTGGACAGTTCATCGCCGAGTCCCAGCTTCCATCTGCCATCCGTCTCGTCCCAGAGCAGCTTGGCGCTCGGGTTCAGCTTGCCCCGGTAGACCTCAATACTGCTCTGTTTCAGGGAGGAACTGTTCCCCTCGAATTTATTAAGTTCAATCCGGTTGCTGACCACCACCAGATCTTCCTTTTTGACGAAAGTAGTGGTGCCCTTGACCGTCAGATTACCTTCAATCGTGGCCGATCCTCCGACACTCAGGTCCGACTTCAGCGTTGTACTGCCCTTGGCCAGCAGCGTACCGCCGAGCTCCATATTCCCGGATGCCGACAGCCGTCCCTGTCCGTCTGCCGAGAGAATCGTTCCGCCGGACGGTGTACTCAGTGTGCTGTGCTTGTGGGAAGCATCCGCCACGGACCCGCTGGTCAGCGTGTCCCATTTGTTCCCGTAGGGAATGTCGGACATGCTGCCTTCAAGCCCGATTCTCCACTTGCGGTCTGCTTCGTTCCACTCCATGCGTGCTGCCGGAAGCTGACTGCCCCGGTAGACATCCAGCCCTCCCTTGTTACCCAGAACTGAGTGGTCTTCCGCCTTATTGACCGTAAGGAAGCTGTCTGCTACCTCCTGCTCAACCTTCCGGATGACCACCTCTTCTTCCCGGACGATCAGCTTGTTCACGGTCAGAGTCTCGCCGACCATCAGCTCATGGGGGATATTCACATTGCCGTCCGCACCGATCTCCAGCGCAAGCAGGCTCTTGTCTTCATTATGGAACTGCCTGTGGGTATGCAGAGCATCTGCATTCCTGTTGCCGCCAGTCAGCTCCTCCCACTGCTTCCCGTCAGGAATATTGGTCATATCCCCGTTAGCGGTGCCGGTCTGCCAGGATTTCACAGCTTCATTCCAGGCTATCTTGGCATTGGGCAGCGTGGCTCCCCGGAAGACCTCCAGGCCATCCTTCTGGGATACCAGCGTCCCGGATACGCTCATCCCCCGGTCAACTAGGACCGTCCCCTCGTTGTCCGTGCGAAGTGACGGCTTGCCATCCGCAGCCTTCAGCTGGCTGTGGCTATGCAGACTATCCGCATTCGCACCGTGATGCAGCTGCTCCCAGTCTGCGCCATAAGCCACCTTGGACATTCCGCTGGCGTCGTCACCTGCCTGCACTTCGGTTCCAATCATCCAGCTCTTATTCTTCTCATCCCATTGCAGCTTGGCGCTGGAATGATCCTTGCGCAGGATCTCGATGCCCATCCGGTCATCTTCAGCCACATTCTGATTCAGGGTGACTTTGCTGCCGCCAATGATAACCTGGGGAACATCCAGCATCGCCATCCCACCGCTGACTTCAATCCCTTGCTTCGCGGAGAAGGGCCCCTCCATGGTCGATGCGCCGGAGACCTCCAGATCGCCGGACTCATTCACCTTGAACACCGCTGCGCTGCCCGAGGTTACAGATAACGTGCCATCTATATCCACTGATCCATAAGTGCTGATGGCCCCCGCCTTGATGTCACCCGTGAACTCTGTCAGCACAGCGTGAACATTAAGCCGGCTCCCTTCCTCGCCATCGAGGTCCTTCGAATTGCTGAGGAAAGGCGTCTCAGGCTTCTTCTCTTTGCCGATAATGATCTGATCCGCCTTAAGCACCGTCCCGCCTGCGGCCTTCGTCACCAGCTGAGACCCGTCAACATCCGTCTCATAGATCCCGCCGATTGTTAAGGACCCGTCCTGGGAATGCTTCAGATTCACCCGGGCCAGCAGGATATTCTGGTGTACATCTGCGGGCTTCCGGGAGCTTACTTCTATTTTGGCCTGCTCCAGCACATGGATGGGATTATTTCCTCCCTTGAGCAGATCTTTATCCGTCAGCTCTTCCTGATAGCTGATGTAAATATAGATCTGATCCGAAGTGCTGTACCCCGAGAGGTTAATCACCCGATTAGGGTGAGCGTCACTGACCATAATTTCCTGGCTGATCTCCTCATTGTGCTCCGGGTCGGTGACACGGTTGAGAGCAAAGCCCGGAGCAATCTCAATGGTTATCCCGTCCCGCATGGTGACCTTAAGCCCATCCACGACTCCCCAATCATGGAAATGACGGTTATGCAGCTGCCGCACACGCTTATGGTAATTCTGATCCAGCGTCAGATCCTCTTCCTTCAGCAGCAGCCCGTTGAAATAATTCATGCGTTTCATATCCTTTGGCACAATCCCACTCCTCCCGGCTCTTCATAGTTACAGCTTGCTTAGGCCTGAACGGACTCCTCTTCAGCGGCAGCCAGCTCCTCCAGCACCTGTATGGCCCCGCTGATGCGTGTCAGGGTATATCCCAGATTGGTACGCTTCTCGTCCAGCTCCTGGATCATCTGCCGCCCGGATTCCAGCTCTGCCTTCAGTTCATTCATACGTGCTTCCAATTGTTCTTTCATAAGTTCATCCTCCTAAGGTTTAGGCACCCTGCAGGGTGTCGATTTGTTTTTGCATTCTTGTAATTGCCTTCTGCTGATCCTTCATGACGCTGGTCAGAACGGCAATGATATCCATCCCGCTGATCGCCCGCTGATCCGGATCGGCCAGAACAGCAGGTACTTCTTCCGCAATGAAGCCGAGGGTCTTTTGCTTGGTGCCTCCTTTGTATTTAAAAGAGACCGGATTTAGCCCGTCCAGCAGCTGCTTCGCTTCCTTGACCGGAATATCCGCAATATTGTCCTTCAGCTCGCGCGAGGACCACCAGTACATGCTGCCGTTGGCATAGACCCCGCCGCTGGCATGAAGATAGATGCGGTCGCCGGCATCATTAGAGACTCCGATGTCCAGCACGCAGTTCTCCCCGCTGGTCGGATAGTACTTGATCCAGGCCGAGTCGCCGCTGCCTCCGCCGGGATCGGACGGGAAGATAATCCCGTTGTTGCCGCTGCCCGCGCTCGGGATCAGGGCATTTCTCACTTCCAGGCTACTGTGGACAGAAGCATAAGACCAGTCGTTGCCGTAATTGAGCACCAGATGGCTGCCATTATCAACTAGCGCCCGGCCGGGAGCCCCCCGGCGTCCGGGATAACCGATGCAGAAATCAGCGCAGCGTACAGTGGCGGCGAATTCCTCAGCCACATCCAGCTTTTTGAATTTGCCGGCGAAGTTAAATACGTCTGTCTTGATACTGCCTTTGATCTCAAGATCACCGCCAATATAGGCGCCCCCCTTCACCTGCAGGGAGCCATTGACATCGAGATTGTCCCAGATGGAGACTCTGCGGACTCCCGACATCCCGTTACCCGCGATCATCAATGAATTGTAGTTCGTGGTATCGTTACTGATCTCGGCATTCTTGGGTGATTGACCCGTGAAGCCTGTCCATCCAGAGGTGAAGCGAACCGGATTCTGCCCGCTCAGAATACGCATTTCCCCTGCCACGTCCAGCTTGTCCGCAGGCTCCAGTGTGCCGATGCCCACATTACCGGAAGCTATCAGAGAGATATGGTCACTCCTGTCATTGGAGGTACCGATCTCCAGTGTGCAATCCTCGCCTGTACGGGGATAGTACTTGATCCAAGCCTGATCATACCCGCCTCCGCCCGGATTGGCCGGGAATATAATGCCGCTGTGCTCCCCGTTCCCCGCGCTAGGAATAATCTCCTGGGAGGCCTGCATTGTCCCGTTCACATACAGAAATCCGTTCACATCCAGCCGGTCCCAGATAGCGACCTTTCTCTTCTGCCCGGCAGAGTTATTGCCGACTATCATCAGGGCCTTGTAGTCTGTAGTATCGTTACAGATCTCCGCACCGTTCGTCTGTTTGTCGGGAAAGCCCGTCCAAGCTGAGGTGAAGCGGAGCGGGTTCCGGCCGCTGAGCAGGCGTACGCTGCCCTCGACATCCAGCGAATCCTCCAGTACCTTCTGCGGGCCGATGCCGACATAGCCGTTCTTATTCCAGGATAATGCCTGCTTGTCTGTGCGGGAGCCATCAGCATTAACCGTCCGAGTACCGAGTGCCCCGCCGCTGCCGCCGAATAACACCGGACCCTCTACCTCTGCCGCAGCGAAGGGCTTCCCGGCGCCGAACCAGCCCAGGCCATGCGAATGGTCAACCGTGTCCGGGTTCGTCCCCTTCAGCAGCAGGATTCTGTCATCCTGAAGGGCAAGATCAGCATCACTGTACAGCTTGCCCGCTCCAGTGAAGCCTAAGCTCAGGCCTGATGGCGAAGACAGCTTACTGTGCCGGTGCAGCAGATCAGCGAATTCAGACTTGATCAGGCTGTCCCACTCGTTGCCGTAGGCAATGGTCTTTAGATCGTTGCCAAGCCCGGCCTTGAAGCATTTATCCTCCTCCACCCAGACAATCCGCGCATCATGCTTGCCCTCGTCGCCCCGGTATACCTCCAGACCGCCATCACGCGCACCGGGAAATACATAGTTCGGATCATCCGTGTTGGGGCTATTCACCTCGACGAAGCTGTTCATAATCCGCATCTCGCTCTGGGCCTTGTCCTTGCTCTTCAGAATCAGCTCGCCCTCAATCGTTAGCGCTCCGGCTACGCTCATAGCCCCGGTGAAGCGTGTCTCGGGAGCTCTGATCTCCAGCACTTTGCCAGCCTGCAGTGTAGACATGGACGGCATCGCTGCCAGAACGGCTTCACTCAGCCCCGCGCTGTCCATGCTGTCTTCACTCTGAACCGGGATTACCAGCTTCTCCGTGACCAGCTTCTTGCCGGCGGCACCGGCATAGGTTCTTAAGGGCGTCCGGGCCGCATCGCTGTCGTAATCGTATATACATGTACTGTCGATGGTCACTCCCGCCCCATCGGTACGGGGAACCACCCGGGCCAGAAGGATCGTGTCCGTCCCCTCAGGCTTGGTGGTCCCATACCTGATTTTCCCCCGCTCCCAGATATGGATCTGTTCCCCTTGTCCACGCTCGATGCTGTAGTCGGCCTTCACCTCTTCATAGCTGACCCAGATGTAGATATTCTCATTGGCGTTATACTCGGAGAGGTTGACCGGATTATCCGGATGCCCCTCATAGATCAGGATTTCCTGGCTGATGCTCTCATACTTCTCACCATTCTTGACCAGCACCAGATTCAGGGCCAGCCCCTCCGCAATGTTCACCTTCATGGATTCCCCCGGCTTCGCAGAGGGCAGTACCTTGAGCCCGCAGACAATCCCCCAGGTATGCAGATAGCGGTTATGCAGCCGCTGCAGGCGCAGGTGAAACTCCTGATCGAGCATGTAATCCTCAGCGTTCAGGAAGAGCCCGTCAAAGTAGCGCATTCTTCTTAATTCTTTTCCCATGATTCGCTTGCCTCCCGGTCTATAATCTCTATTGCTCTGTCATACCCCCGACTAAGGTCTCCATCCCCACACGCCCATAGACCCCCAGACGCATAGACGGAACTTCAATATTCAAGCTGGAATTGGTGTAAAAGGGCCGCTCCTTCCGGATCACCTCCTGCAGATTCCGCACCTTCTGCTGCAGCAGGCTCCGGCTGTACGCCGGGAGAATGATATGGACGGAGAAGTAGCTCGGCTCGGCCGCCCCAACCATAGTATTGATGCCTATACGCCGGGCATTACCGAGACGGACAGGCTCCTCGTAGCTATAGATATGGATGGCCGCCTCTTCACCGGCGTGAACCTGCAAATATTCGGCCAGACCGCCCAGGGTTCCGCGTTTCTTATAGAGCTGGACGATGCTGCCGATCAGCTTGCGGTTAACGGTGCTGCGGGTGTCCGCAAGTGGAAGAATCTGCGTAGGGGCAAGCGTGCGCTCCTGGTTATCCTCCTCACCGTCATACTCCACACCTTCCGCCAACTGGAGGCCTACCCAGCCTGCAAGCCAGGGCAGAAACTGCGAGGGAGCCGTCTGCGGATCGAAGTATTGATGCAATCTGTCCAGCAAAGCCTCCATTCCCGCAGATTCCGCGCCTGCCGTCCCCGTATTGCCCGAGAGCATGGCTTCGAAGGCCTTCAGGAACCGTCCCAGAAAAAACTGTTCATCCGGCTCCCCCGATTTCTGCTGGAACACCCGGGGGAGATACTCCACATAACTGTATCCGTCTGTCTTGCTCATGCTTCCACCTCAATCTTCAGGTCCTTCAGCTTAAATAACTGGAACGGCAGCAGGTCAGGCGAGTCCAGGTTCACGCTGGTCACATGATCAATGCCGGCGATTCCCTCTACCAGATGATACAGATCCGAGGCGTACAGCTTCCTCCCCGGAAGCCAGCCCTGTCCGTGCTCCCCCCCGTTAACCGGGTCCAGAAACTGTGCAATGCTGCCATGGACGATGCTTCCGATGCTCTGATTCCCGGCGGCAACCGTCATCTCAATCACAACATCCCGATAATCTGGCTCAACAACATGGACTCGAGTCGTCAGCAGCTTGCTCTGCTCCAGGATGGCTTTAACCTGTTGCTTGATCTCCGTCATGTCTCTGCGCAGATCCTGCTGATTCGCGGTCTGGAGCACCAGAACTACGGACACATGCCCGAAGGCTTCTTTATCCCGCCCGGTGCCGTTCTCCATATCCGTATTAATCAGACAGAGCGTACGGACCGCAAGGTCTGGATACGTGGTCCGAATCCCCGGGATATCCAGCAGGCTCTGCCTCGCCAGCAGCTGGTAATCTTCTGCCGTCACAGCCCTATAGCATTCGGAGAACTGCTTCGCCCCGCGTGATATTCCGCTGGCGAGCTCCTCCCCGTCCTCCAGGGTGATACCAAGCAGCTTGAGGAACTGTTGCCTGCTCTCATCGGTCACCTGGTCAAGTCTGTAGAGAACCATCTCCGTGAAATAGGCGAACAGCTCCACCAGGGTAATGCCGGGATCGGAGGGATTATAGTTCGTCCAATCCGGATCGTAGAGCGGAATCAGCGCAGTGGCATCGGCCACAAGCTGGTCAAAGCTAAGATCATCCAGCTTCAATACTGGAAGCGGCATAAGTTCTTCCTCCTTTCTGTAGTTACGGCTCCAAAGGATTACAATGCGGACACCGCACCACTGTGTCCGGAATACCGGACAGCCCCGTCAGATACCTCCGCTCTTCCCTGCGGATAGTCTCCAGCCCGCACGCTGCCGTGGTTGCGGTCAAATCATGCAGCAGGCCCGCCCGCTTATCCATAAGATACGGAAAGGGATGTTCCTCCGGCTTGTTCACCAGATGCAGCCCGCCGCAGATCAGCTCATCCTCTTCCAGATGAATATTGCCGCTGGTGAGGGTACGGATCTTGAGCGGTGTGGTGTTGATGTATTCATCCGTCCGGCTCAGGAAGACAATATCCTTCTCCTCGAATACAGCGGTCTTCACAACAAAGGTTACCGCTCCCGAATCCAGCCTACTCAGGATATACGTCCGGACCGTCAGATCATCCGTAAGATCAAATTCCAGATCGCTGCCCTCGGGATAGCTCTCTGCAAGCGGTTCTTCGTCAAGGGTCTGGCATTCGAGCATGTCACCGTCGATGGTGAGGACAATCAGCTCTACCGGCTTCCGGGATCTGTAGCGGAGCCTGATGATTCCGTTCTCCTTGAACCCTCTGAGCACCAGCGATTTCACTTCATCCCCGGCATCCACCGCCTCGGCAAGAGCAAATTGAAGCGCGTTGTCCTCAGAACGGACCAGACTGTATTTCGGATAAGCGGCCTGTGGCTTATACGGCCCGTTCTCAAGCGGCTCCAGCTTCAGCGTGAAGCATTGCACTGAAGCTTTGACGAGCACATCCGATACATAGTCAACACCCGGCGTATTCTTAATCACGGCATAGACCTCGGAGACATACAGGTTCTGTCCCAGCTCCCAGCCCTTGTTCCCGTCTGCGCCCTTCAGCGGATGAAAAAACTGCTTCAGGTTGTCAATGATCCGTCCCTCAGCTACCTTCCGCTGGTCCAGAGAGGTAAAGACTACGGTTGCCTCCACAGCAGTACGGACATAGTCCGGGCCAATGACTTCAATCCGCGGCTCGGCGGTGTTTAGAGGGGCTGAGATCCGTTCACACAGATAGGCTTCAATCTCACTGCGCAATTCCTGGCTCGGGACCGGCCTCGGATCATCCGTCTCCGGCACCACGATCAGGGTAGCTCTACCCGGGGTGAAATCCAGCTCCCGGTTCATAGCACTAAGACATTTCACCTTGGCGATCTGAGGCATCGCCTCGCGCACCAGCCATTCCATGTCCTCAGCAGTTACGCCCCTGTTCCAGCTCTTCAGCGTATGCGGCCCGCGAAGCTCAGCCTGCTCTGCTTCCTCCTGATCGAAGCCGCCGTCCGCCGCCACCGGATTAGTTACGGAATCCAGCCAGCTGTAGCTGTCCCATATCCGGGATACCGAGCCTGCAGCTACATTCCCGGACGCTCCGCCGCCATGCTTGTAGTCACACACGATGTTGTCTGTGCCCATAGGCGGAATCATTCCGCTCCGTCCATCCCCGAACATGATCATTCCGGTGCTTCTGTCCAGCATATAGTGCCTTGAATCTGAACCGGATACGGAGAACGTATTGACTTCCTCCCACGGTATCCATGTCCCCTGACCTGTGGCTTCCCGGACCTTGAGAAGCTGGCCGGGCAGCACGGGTATTTTGGACAACTGAACGGTCTGATTCTCCTCACCGTTGCTGGAGCCCAGAAGCTCTCCCGCAGCGGTATTGGAATTGCGGGCCCAGACCGCGTTAGCGAGAATAGCGTCCACCTGCGGGACTATCTCGAACCGGCCTTCATCCAGCCGGGCACGTATCCAGTATTGCTCCGTGCCGAACAGCGGCCGTCTCGCAATATCTCCCGGCACGGCAAACTGCAGAATCTCCCTGCGGGTGAAGCCTCTGATCTCATCATTCACGCTGAGCGTCAGCCATCTTCTGCTGTCCCAATACTCCCACGCCACTACCGGACGTCCCAGCTGTTCACCGGTTAGCGGAAAGAAGAGCGACACGGGCAGATCGCTGATATCACGGTCAAAGCCCAGGTAGAAGGTCGGCTCCGTCTCGGTGCACGGATAGAAGGGCTTGAAATATTCGCCTTCGTTGCGGCAGGCCGCCGACTTGTCAGCGAAGCTGAAGTTATTCTCTGTAAGCACGGTCTGCGGGTGCGCCTCCAGTGTGTAGCTGTAGGCTATACTGAGCTTACGGATGGAAGGCGGCGCGTATGTGGCCTGGGTCACCTTGAGCTTGGCTACATTGATGCTGCCTTCTCCCAGCTTGACCTCTTCATCCTGATATTCGTATTTCGCATCCTCGCCGTAATTCCCGCCGGTGATGCGGGCCCGGACCCAGTACTGCTCTTCACCGCCCAGCGTCAGCTTCTGGATACCCGGACAGACGAAGCTCAGCGTTCCGCTGGCAGTAAGGCTGCTGACCGCACGGAGGGCAGCGCCGCCATAAGCTGCACCGCCTTCGTCCGTTCTCTCCTCAAGACCGGTGATCGCAAGCCATTCCTGCCCGTTCCAATATTCCCAGCCGATTCTCACATACGGTGTGTCCGGCAGCTTGCTGATCTCCGGCTCTGACAGCTCCACCCTCAGCGTAATTCGGGCACCCGGCTTCGAGAAGGCCTCCCCGCAGGCGATATAGAACGTATCATTGATTCTGGGCTTGTCCCCCAGCGGATAATAATCCTTGCCCATATCCAGCAGGTTCCCATTATTCACCGTCACATCCGGCGGGAGCGGCTGCGGACTCACCACGTTAAGCTCCAGGCGGATATCTTCGATATCCGGCATTTGCGTACCGGCAGTTATGGGCCTCTTCAGCTCAGCGAAAATCCATTTGCCCGGCCATTCCCGCAGCACCCCGGACGGTTCGTACCCGGCCAGCGTCTTCGTATGCACGCCAGTCAGCCGGTCGAACCGGACCACCGCCCTCCACAGAGCATCTTCGTCCTCTTGTGCTTCGGCTATCGAGGAAGGATACAGCTGCACAGAATTCCCTTCATCATCGAAACAGAACCAGTCGATATGGTTCAGCAGATCTCCGGTTCTATCCTGCTCCGGCGCGGCCTTGCTCAACGCGGCTGCATCCGGCTTGTTGAAATAGACCGATAAGCTGCTGCCCGCTTCCTGGAATCCGAGCAACTCTGTATGTCCCAGATACAATCTGTGGACAACTGTCGAATCCCCCCTGAACAGCCGGGCAGGTCTGCCGGCAGCTCCCCCGGCTAGCAGATGATCCTGATTGCTCCACTGGTCCTCCTGCGGATCGAGACTCACCGCCCGGACAGGCTGCGCCATAATGACGGTCAAATCCTTATCCGTCTCAAAAACTACCTCCGCCCCCTGCTCCGGCTGGGCGGATACCCGGGTTCCGGCCGGAACCGTGTTATAGCTGCCCGAATCCGGCTTCAGCCGGAAGAGCAGCGGAACTTTGGCAGCACGGGGCGGAGTAGGATGAATGCCGATCAGATTCAGGAAGGAGGTGAAATTCTTCGCAGGCGCCTGATTCAGTCGGCTGATTACTTTGCCCATCATCCCGGTGAAGATATGGACCAGGGCATCTGCCTTCTTGTCTGCCTCAAGCTCCGTCACATCCGTCCATTCCCGGCTGCAGTATTGGTAGATTAAGCGTCGTAGCTCGGGAACCAGCTGTTCCTGTTCCCGTTTATCAATAATAGGCATTTGGTTTGGCATTATTTCCCCACGCTTTCAAGGAAGAATGGATAGACCAGATTATATTTGCTGTTGCTGGCCCTGATTGAATAGTCAATGGACACCTCAAGCTCGGAGCGGTCTGAGCGCGGGGTGACCGTAATGTCGTCCACTTCAATGCGCGGCTCCCAGTTCTGCAAGGCTTCTTCAATGAAGCTTCGCAGCAAGGTTGCAGTGCTCATGGTATTGGGTGAGAACACCAGCTCGTTCAGTCTGCAGCCGAAATCCGGCCGCATGACCCGCTCGCCGCGGGCCGTTGACAGAATCAGAATAATGGATTCCCGGATGGAGTCTTCTCCACCGGAGGATCGGACGCTGCCCCGCTGGACAGCAAGCGGATACGTCCAGCCCCGTCCCAAAAAATCTACAACTTCCATCTCTCAGCCTCCTAGTAAGACCGTCCCCGCAGCAGACACTTTCCCTGCCGGAAGGTCGGCCGGATCATTGCATGTCACCGCCGGATCACCGTTTCTGGCAGCCTTTTTCCCGTTGATGAATACTGTTGTGCTTCCGGCGCTGATGGTCCCCTTATTGGTCGGCGGCTTCTGAAACGGGCCTCCCTGCGGAACATGAGCCGGCGTATTCGTAGCCGTAGAATCCACAGTGGCTGCCGGCTGCCCCATAATCTTGACATTTGTGCTCAGCGCACCGTCCAGAATCCCCGTGAAGGGATGCGGCAACGGGGTGGGAACCAGGCCTCCACCGGCCGGAAGCATGACGATATGCGTATCGGTCGCCAGAATCCGGTCCCCTTGCTTCGCTGCTGGCTGGCCCATAGAGGGCACCCCCTCTCTAATTAATGTTGACCACAGATCCTTTGATCGTCATACTGGCGGCGGCTTTGACCTCCATCCCGGCCGAAGCTTCGATAGCGGTACCCGCCGATGATTTCATTGCAATGGATTTGGCGGACAGGGACAGCTTGCCTCCCGCCGAGATTTCAATATCTGCACCAGCGGATACCGATACCTTATTCGCCTTCGTATCCAGGATGATCCGGTTCTTGCCTGACTTGTCGCTAATATGGATCTGCTCCGCGCCGCCCTTGTCATCCAGCTTGATTACGTGGCCCTTGGCGGAGGTAAGCGTGATGCTCTCTTCCCCCTTGGTATCGGCGAACTGCAGAACATGCCCGCTGCGGGATTTGAACAGGCGGATATTATTCTTGCCATCCTTGTTGGTCTCCGGCGGTATGTCTTTGCCATTCCACAAGGAGCCAATGATATAGGGGCGGTTGACATCCCCGTTCTCAAAAGCTACCAGCACCTCATCCTCCACCTCCGGCAGGCAAAACGCTCCCCGCTCCTTCCCGGCCATCCAGGACGCCATGCGCGCCCAGTTGGATTCCGGCATCCCCATCAGCGGGATCTTCACCTTCACCAATCCGGGGCCGGGCTTGTCCGCATGGTTCGTAGAGTCATTATTGATGACAATCCCCACCATTACGCCGAAGATCCGTCCCTCGTTCATGATGCTGTCCATAAAATTACTAATTCCGGGTCCTTCACTCATAGGCCAGTCCTCTTCACCTTGAACGTCGTGGTATAGCCCTTGCTGTCGATCTTGTGAACCGTGGCAACAATGTAATAAATTCCGCTGAAGCGCTCGCCCAGACCCATCAGCTTCACCGTCTGTCCTGCCCGGAGCTTCGGGTTCCCCCAGCACATGCCTTCCCCGGCAATGAACTCGCGCAGGCGGCTGTTGTAAGCAGCGGCGGCCAGCACCTTGGCTTCGTTCATATCCAGCAGATTCTCGGCCATAATGACAATCGGTGATTCCCCGACCGCTGCTGTGCTGATGGTGAAGCCGCCTTCCTTCCCGCCCATTCTGGTCGTCTCTTCCCCGCTCTTAGCGATAGCCTCAAGCTCCTTCTTCTCCTTCACATCCCAGCCCTTAAGCGTCACCTTACTCCCCCGGGTAAGGGCCCTCAGCTCCAGGTTCAGCCGTTCAAAATCCTTCTTGAAGCTCATCTCCGGCAGCACCGGGGCCTTCACGGACCGCGACTTGACGAAATGCAGCTTCTTATCTGCCGCGAACAGCTCATAATCAAGCAGGGCTGCCCGCTCCAGCAGAAATTCATAGTTGCTCTGATTATTCTGGTAGAGGTAGGGATACACCGTTCCGGTATCCTCCACCACAGGGGTCAATCCATGCTCCTTGGCGATTTCCCCCGCAATATCACTATCCTTCTTCTTCAGAAAAGCTTTGCTTCTCGTCCCCATACGCAGCCGGTGCAGCAGATCATATCCGCGGATATCCAGCACCGAGTGCTCCGCAAAGTTCAGATCCAGCGAGGTAATCTCCCCGCTGATCATCGGCTCCGGCTGGTCGAGTCCAAGGGAGAGCTTCAGCTGGTCGCCCGGCTTCAGGCTCGTCAGATCTGTTCCCCGCCACATGCCGCTTCCGGCATTCACCATATTCATCTGGATAGAGAATACCGCCGGCAGATTAAGCTCATCCTCCAGCGTGACGCCTTCCACTGCCGCTGTCAGTTCAGCGGACAGCTTGCTTCCGTTCAGCTCAATTTTGTAATTCGCTACACTGGTGCCCATGCAATCCCCGCCTTAATCCGGGATAACCAGAGTTCTCCCGATATCATTTTTGCCAGGAAAGCCAACCGGATTGGCGATCCTGTTCAGCTCGGCAATTCTGCGCCAGGCCAGCGGCTCCTTCAGCGCCTCATTCGCAATGAGGTCGAGCCGGTCCCCGCTTTTGACCACCCACAGCTTCCGGCAGGCATTCAAGCCCTGGCTGTCCTCCACCGACTTATCCGGCTCATCTGTAATGAAGGTCACATCCAGCAGCGAGCGGACAGGCGTGCCGTTATCCATGAACATCGTGAACTTCTGCTCGATCTTGCTCAGCAAGCCGCGGTAGGTGAAGCCGCCCCAGACGAACATGCACACCGGCGGTTTTTTCGTGCTTTTGCCGCTGACCTTAGGATCAAGCAGCGAGGTCAGCTGCCGGGTCTTCTTGCGGACATCCTTGCGCTGCTCATAGGTATCGTAGAACAAGGAGACCTTGAACTCCGGTGTCTCTGTAATCTGGAATTGCTTGTTATTCTTCTCCCCGGTATATTTGCCTTCAAAAGAAACGGTGTACTCATTGGGGTTAAACATCACCTCAATGGCTCCGACGGGCATATCCAGAGGAATGATCTTCGCTTTCTCCGCCATTATCTTAGCCCCCTCCGATCCTTGCGTATGGCCATTCTCTTCTCCAGCACCTGATAGACCCGCTCAGCCAGCTGATTCAGCTCTGCTGCATTCATGACCGGCGGCGGAACGGCCTTGGTGAAGGTCTGCGCCGGAGGCTCTGCCGCATGTTCCTGCAGCACCCGCTCCAGCTGCTGTTGCATGGGCTCCGGCAGAGCCGCGCGCGGTGCTTCAGGCTTCCGCAATACCAGGCGGCTAAGACTGGCGGCAGGCTGAAGGTCCGGTTCATAAGCAGGGCCATCCGCCCTAAGCGGACTGGCCGGCCTTCTTCGCTGCGGGGCGGACGGAAGCACTGTCCGGTCCGCAGCGTAGATCAGGCTGGCCTCCACCGGAGCCGCAGGTCCCGGCCCTCTTGGAGCTGCCCGTCCTGCGGCTCCAGCCGTTCGCGCAGAAGCCGCCTGCCCGGCCGCAGCTGGTGCACCTGACGCGCCCCCAAGCGGCAGCAGGATCTGCGGCTGCGCCAGCTGAAATGACTTCATCGGCTGCCTCTGATGAACCGTACTAACGGCAGCGGGCAGCGGGCTCAGAAGCTCCTGCCTGCTCTCCAGCTGCTCAAGCGTTGCCGTCAGCTGCTGACCTAAGCCGAGCTGAAGGCTGGTACTTACGCTTGAATGCGGAAGCGACAGATTACCGGGCTTGAAGCTTAGCGTGGGAGTCTTAAGCTGTGCTTCCACAGCGGTCCCGGCTGAGCCTGGGACGGTCTCCCGTTCATGCTTCAATGCTTGTGCCCGTACCGGATGCCCTGGCTGCTGCCTCAAGGGCTGTGCTTCCGCTCCGGTATCCCGTTCTTGCTTAAGGCCATAGCTCCGCAGCAGCTGCATTACCTGAACCAGCTGATGATGATGATTAATTGCATGTGCCGGTCTGCCTGTTATCCTGTCTTGCTGCCCTGGAAGGACAGAAGCAGTCCGCAGATCGCCTCTGGTCTGACGGTCTCTCTGGCTTCTTTCGCCAGTAGCGCCTGAAGGCAGTGGCTTCAGAACAGACAACCCGGACGGTGCAGAGACTTGCGCCGGTCTTGATCCGGCAGGCTGAACAGTTACAGGTTCAGCCGGATGAAGTGCTGCATTCTGTATGCGATACTCCGTTGTTACCTGATGTTTATTACTTCTATGCTGCCAGACTCTCTCTTGCAGCACCTGTACGGAGTTAAGTCGTCCGGCTGCTGAATGAAGCCCGCTCCGCAGATCCTCAGCTTGACCAGGAGAAGCAGATGGAGCGCTTAGTCCAGGCCTGATGCCGCTTTGAGTCACCAACAGGATGCGGCTTGCCGGTCCCGGCTGTACCTTCTCTGGCACTACCTTATAATAGAATGTCTGATGGATATGGTTGGTCACCAGGTCCGTACGCTGCAATGTCTCCGGCTGCGCAGCATATAGCGGATCGTGCCGCAGGATCAGACTCTTCAGCTTGCTCCGCCAGCGGGTCAAGCCGTATTTTGCCAGAATCGATTGAATGAACTCAGTCTGCTTCTGATTCGCAGGAGCTGCCGCCATCCGAATACTCCGGCTCATTACCGGTACCTGTACAGCCCGTTGTGAGTCAGAACCAGGCTCTCAACGGCTACCGCGCTGCTGCTGGCGTTGAACGCCGGTCCTTCCCACTTGATGGGGCAGGCTTCGATGAAGTTCCACCACACCTTGGGCGTGCCGGAATGATCCAAGAGACAGATGGACCCGCTGCGCCGCCGGATGACCCCGTTCACCACATTCTGATACCAGTTCCACAGATACTCATCATTCGTGACCCCGTTTTTCAGCGTCAGATCCGAGTATTTGGTCGGTCCCAGGAACACAAATTCCTTATGATTCTCACCGCCGAAGGTTTTGCGCTCCACCTGTGTCTCCACGCTAAGGCCTGAGACCTCTGAGAATCCCGCCACGGAGATCCCGTCAATTTCCACGATGAAGTTATAAGCAAGAAAGGGATCTTCCCGGTACCCGGGCACCCAGCTTCTTTTGGCGCCGATATTTAGCATATTTGCCTTCATGTTATCCTCTCCTAAGCCTCAAAGAAGTTCTTCTTCTCTTCCCCGCCACTCAGCTTCTGGTTGATCCGGCTGACTTCACTGCACCAGCGGTCCCGTTCAGCATGCTCCAGGTTCAGCACCGCCGTATAGTCCCAGTGCAGATAGTAGGTCAGAAAGGCTACCTCCTCGTAGAGGCGGTCAAGGGGGTAGCCGACTATTCCCCCGGCGGTTCCAGTTCAAGCTCGAAGCGCTGCTCACACTTGGGACACTGCGCATGAACCGCATTGCTCCCGTTCTGGTTAATCCGGTTGTACAGATCCTGCAGATAAGCAAAATCCGACGTATACAATTCTTCGATGACTCTCGGCGTAATCATGCCCAGTCCACCTAGTCCGGTGACCACTCTGGAGAGCAGAATGACTGTCAGATACGCGGGGTTCTGCTGAACCCGGGAATCCCGGAGCGGTGTAATCTCATCGGCTGCGGTAGCCAGACGCATGGTGCCCTGCTTATGCAGCGTGCCCGCTTCATCCACGTACCCTTTGGGCAGGGTGAAGCTGAATTCAGTTTGTAATAGTTCCATGTTCTCCCTCACTTCCTCATCAAGACCATCCTCATGCCTTCGCTTCCTTCCGGCGTCCCCGGCCGTGAATATGATGTCCATACCGTCCAGCTTATGTTTTGGCGTATTGCATCACATCCACAGTGACGATGACGATAAGCGGGAAGGCTATTTCACTCTGCGAACCCCTTCATGCACCAGCTCCATCGACTCGACAGAGACCTCGTTGCCTTTAGCGCTAAGGGCGCTGACATCATACTTGATCGGCCAGGCTTCGAGGATATCCCACTGCGCCTTGTCATTGCCTTCTTCATCCACCAGGATGATGGACAAGCTCTTGCGGTTTTTCAGCGCGCCTTTGTCCTCAATCGACTTGCGCCAGTTGTAGAGTTCCAGGGAGTCTGTCAGTCCCTTTTTCAAGGTAATGTTCCCGAATTTGGTCAAGCCCGACAGCTTGCGCGCATGCGGGGCATCGATGCCCTCCCGGTAATCTACAGCCTCTGTGGATGTATCCGGAATCGTTGCGTCCGCAAAGGCTGCGGTCTGAATGCCGTCAATTACAACGCGGAAGCGGTAATTGCGGTAGGGATCCAATCTTTTGCCGGTTGCCATAGCATAAATCTCCTCTCAATCTCTTATTTGGATAAGGTCTTCTGGCTGACCCGGATGACTACGAATTCAGCAGGTTTGACCGGGGCTACGCCCACTTCGATAATCAGCTGGCCGGCATCCCTTACAGCAGGCGGATTGTTCTCCTCGTCCACTTTGACGAAAAAGGCCTCTTCCTGCGTGGTTCCGTAGAGCGCACCATCTCTCCATACGCGGGTCAGGAAGGCGGTGAGATTGCGTTTGACCTTGCCCCACAGGCTCGGATCATTCGGTTCAAACACGACCCACTGGCTGCCCTCATCCAGCGACTCTTCAATGTACATCATCAGCCGCCGGACGTTGACGTAACTCCACTCCGAATCGGCGGACAACGTTCTGGCCCCCCAGACACAGATGCCTTCCGGCAAGGAGCGGATCACGTTGATGCCGCCGGGATTCAGCAGCTCCTGCTCCGCCTTCGTGATGATCTTCTCAATCCCTACTACGGAATCCAGATAGCCGTCGGTGGTGCCAGCCGGTGCTTTGTGGACACCGCGAACAGCATCGACATAAGCGTACGTACCGGCAATCGCCCCGGACGGCGGCACAAGCTTCTGCTTCCCGGTCAGCGGATCATTAATGTAGACCCAAGGATAGTACAGGGCACCGTACGACGTATTGAATGAATTGCCCGAATAATCGCCCGCCCCCTCCTTGAAATCCTTGACCTCCAGCGGGCTTAAGCCATGCGGAGGATCTACGATGAAGATGCAGTCTTTTCTCAGCTTGCAGTAATTCAGCATATCCAGGATGGTGCCCCGGCTGTACGCCATATCTGCAAGGTCTGGAGCCGCTACAATGTTGATGCCGTCAATCGTATCGAATGCGTGGATACCGGCCCGCTTGACCGCATCCCCCAGGAAGTCAATCGGGGACATCCCGTTCACACCGCCGCTGAGGGACAGGGCTGCTTCATTGAACGCCGGCGTTTTCTCCATATTCTCCAGAATGGTCAGGTCCACCAGCGGCTTCACACTGACAAAGGCGGATACCTGATTCACCTTTTCTTCAAAATTGATCAGCAGCATGTTGTCGAAGATTTCGACGATTTTGCCCTCTTCGTCTTCTCCGCTGTATTCATTATTGAAATCACTGTCCAGCAAATACTGCACAATCATCTTGAAGCCAAATTGCTGCTTGTTGGAGGACGGGCTGATCTTGACCGAAATCCGGTTGCCCCACTCCCCTTCCGAACGTGCAACTACCTTGAACAAATCCAGATTATCGGTATCACGAACCGCAAGCGAAGCCGGCCGGATATCGGTGGATGCCGCTCTCACTACGTAGCAGGAGGTGCCTCCTTCCGCAAAAAAGTTATACACGGCATAAGCCAGATAGCCATTAGGGATAAACTGACCGAACTCATTGACGAACTGGCTCCAGTTGGTGACCAGTACCGCTTTGCCGATGACCCCTTTTTCTGCGATTCCGACGAAGGCCCCGACTGAGGTGCCCACACCGGCAATCGGCTTGACCCCGCTTGAGACTTCCTCCACATATACGCCTGGCGATAAATAATTTGCCATCTCTTACCCTCCTAAAAAAGTTTAATTAGCTTCTGCTTCTGAGAGAAACCTTCGGCATAACTGGCTGAGAAAGCATAAACTAAAGTTTGATCAGCTTACACAATCCGGTTAGGCACAGCTGCCTTTGTCTGCGGAATATCCGCTAGTACGGGTGCCTTGCATGTCATTCCCTCCATGAATCACTCCCTTCACAGAAGCAGTCTCTGCCAGCTTGGTCTACATGGGATGAACGCCCAGCTCTTTCACCTCAACCCGTGGGATCAGGATCGTCTTATCCGCAGGCAGCCGCACCGGCGACACCAGATAGGACAGGCTCACCTTAGCCGGCTTCCCGGGGAACACCTCCCACAGCTGCTTGATATCCTGAATCGTCAGGTTGTTATAGGAGATCCGGATCTTCTCATTGCCGCATTCGGCCAGGTTCCCCCGCAGATCGCTGCCGCTAAGCACCGGATGCTCATGGAACAGCTGAAAGATCCGGCCCAGGATCAGCTGCTCGGTCTCCCTGTCCTTGGCGTATGGCGTGAGCAGATAGTACAAATCCAGATAAGCCGGCGGATACATGAACTCATTCTTGCTGCCGGTCTCTTCCTTCTCACTGTTGCGCATACTGGGGCTATGGCTCAAATAATACAAACACATTGAAAGCTTCATCGTTGAGCTGTCAATGTCACTCGGAGAGCCGAAGCTGATGAAGCTGTCATCGTTCAACTCAGGTACATGTGCTTTCAATAGTGCCTTCAGGCTGGTGCTGACATCTCTTATTACCGTACCTGTATCCACGGCCATGCTTATTTCACCTCGATCAGTGTGTGATAGGGCGCATAATCCGATTGCAAAAAGGTTCTGCCCAGCTTCAGATACTCCCGCTTGGCTGCCAGCATGATCTGCTTCATCCCGATGGAACAGCCTTCATGCGCCGCATAAAAGGCTGCATTCAAGGCAATGTTCTTGATGTTGCCTCCGGCCAGAATGAACTTCTCCGCCATGAAGCCATAATCCAGATCAGGATCAAGCGGCGCTCCCGCCGGGAACATTCCCCGCCAGATCCGGCCGCGCTGCTGCTGCTCCGGGAACGGGAATTCCAGCTTGAAGTGCAGCCTGCGGGCGAAGGCATCGTCCAGGTTCTGATTCAAGTTGGTCGCCAGAATCACAATTCCCGTATACTCCTCCATCTTCTGCAGCAGGTAGCTGATCTCCACATTCGCATACCGGTCATGCGCATCCTTGACCTCAGAGCGCTTGCCGAACAAGGCATCCGCTTCGTCGAAGAAGAGAATGGCATTCGAGGTCTCCGCCTCATCAAAAATCCGCGACAGATTCTTCTCGGTCTCCCCGATGTACTTGCTCACAATCTGTGAGACATCGATCTTGTAGAGTTCCAGACTCAGCTCAGTTGCAATCACCTCAGCGGCCATCGTCTTCCCGGAGCCTGGCGGCCCCGAGAACAGGATGTTCAGCCCTCTTCCGAGCGACAGCCGTCCTGCAAAGCCCCACTCTCCATAGACGAGTGCGCGGTATTTCACCTGACGGCAGATTTCCTCCAGCTGATTCAGCTGCTCTTCGGGAAGCACCAGCATGTCCCAGGTATACATGGCCTGGACCTTCGAGGCCAGTGCCTGGATTCTTCGGCTGGACTGGAAGTAACAGGCTTCGTAGAGATCCTTCGTGCTGATCCCGTTCTCCCTGAAGCCGTTCCAGACGGCGATGTTCTCACCGCCGTTCAGAGCGGCCCGGATCTGGCTTGCCGTGAAGCGGAAGCTGCCGCTGACTTCATCCAGTTCCATCTGCGGAGACAGCTTATACTCCTGACCCAAGACAGTCCACGCAGCCTTGCGGGCCGCCGCATCCGGAAAGGGCAAGTCGATCTGCATGAAGTTCAGCGGAATTCCGGTGAAGCTGATTCCCCACTGCGCTTCTCCAAGGATGAACGTCAGCGGTGCACAGTCTGCCAGCATCTCCATAAGGAGCCGGCTCTGCAGACTGTATCGGTCATCCTCTGTCACCAGGCTGTCGAAACCGGTGAAGCAGAGGGCCGTCTTCATCAGCAGCGCATGCCGGCCAAGCAGTCTCAGCATTTCGCTGAAGTCAGCCTCAGGGCGCAGCAGCTTCTCCAGATCGGCAACCAGGACAGAGAGTCCCAGGGTGCCGCAGACCTCGCGGATACCTCCCAGCTTCAGAGCCTCATCCGGACCGCTGACGTATAGCAGGCTGCTGGAGCTACCGGGGCTGCCGGCTCCGCAGCAGCTGTAATGCTTCACGAACCGCAGCAGCTTCTGCTCCAGCTCAGCCGGAAAATGGATCTGCTGCGGAAGAGGCACCGTGCTAAGCTTCGCCGCCTTCGTCAGACGCTCATCCAGCACCTCATAGCCGAGCAGCAGATTCACCGCCCAATCCTCCAGCTTCAGCGGCCGGGCGATTAACGGAATGCGGCTGTCGCCGTACTCCCCTCTTCGTTCCAGCAGCAGCTTCATCAGCGGCGCACGGACATCGAACAGCAGGCGGGCCGCCTGCCGCTCCTCCTCTGCCCCGGCGAATACCTCCAGGACCCACCCCACCGAAGGGCGCTTGTCCGACATATCATTCTGCAGGTAGGCATAGATTCGCCCGTACTTGCCGTCCAGCTCAGGCGCCAGACAAGCGACCAGGATGCTTACCTCCAGCCCTGACAGGTTAAGTGCAGAAGCCACCTCCGGGAGCATGAGCCGGGGAGCGGGACTGGGTGACTGCTCTGCTGATGGGTGGAAATTAGTCCTCAGTCTGGCAGCGATCTTCCGTTCCAGATGAGCTATTTCCGCTGTTAAGAGATTGATGTAACGCTCATCTTCCGGCTGGACATCCAGCAGACTGCGGATCTCCTCGTCCACAAGCTCCAGCTCTGCGTGCGGCTGCGGTCCTTCAAGGTACCTGAGCTTAAGCCGGAGCTCCAGCAGTTGCAGCTCTTCTGCGAGATGCTCTTGGTTCGAGCTGTAGGGCGGAGCGGGTTCGCCGCTCTCCTCTCGGGGAGCTGCTGCTTCGGAATTTGCTTCAGGAACTGCTGGTTCATGAGCGGAAGCAAGAGCAGCAACATAAGCAGCGCCTGTGCCAAGCTCGGCAGCTTCCACCCGTTCCACATCATCAGAAGCCTCCGCTGTTTCCTTTCGATAGCTTCTAGCCCATTTAATAAATTTCATCGGCAGTTCTGTCCTCACTCTATATTTTCTTGTTCATATATAAAGTAAGTTTTGGGAGGGGGATTACAACTGGGGGAAAATAAAAAACAGGTTAATCACCGGATACTTGATCCATTTGATTAACCTGTCCTGATTAAGTTGTTCTATTGTTCTTAGAAGCAAATGTGAGCTATGCCTCTGCACTGGAATAATATTGAATATATCTTTCTTTAGACGGAATTAACTCATTATCCAGCAGTTCTGTTCCGGTTAATAGCACTTTATTCTCTAATCGGGATATGAACAATACATAATAATCTCCTAATGATGGGAAGACAAATAAACCGTAATTTCTATTTTTTAATAGGCTGTTCGTTTCCCGGATCTTATCAGGCAAGAATTCATACTCCAGTTCACCGAGCGCTTCCAGTTCATCTTGTGTTGCAAGCTCTATTCCACGCTCAAACTCATAATCCAAAATATAATTTACAATTTCATTGTC
>NZ_ASPS01000098.1:0-4092 GCF_000517865.1 Paenibacillus sp. FSL R7-269 | reverse complement strand
CCCAAAAAGCCATATTTTAATGCTCTTTCATAATGGCTTGTACGATCCTCCCCTTCCAGAATCGGTCCTGCATCCTCCTGGCCCGGAAATAGGACTTCCAGTATTCCTTTATCCAACATCTGCTTATCCTCCGTTATGCATTATTGAAACAGCTCTTCCCCATATTGATTCAAGAAATAATCTGGATAATTTTTACGATAAAAGCTATCAATTTGCACAAGCAGAGGATCTTTCTCCGGATATGGCTCAGGATCTTTAAACACCATTTTCGCTTCTGGAGTATTCATCAATATATCCTCAAAGTGTTGAGGAACTGGCAGCCCACTCTTTTTCCTTACATGAATTAGGAACAAGATTTCATATGGATAGAATCCATACCGGTAGTCACCAAATTCGATAGATTTCCCCAGTTCGGAGGCCAACTCAGAATGATAATTGATCATTTGTCCTATCAAAGCGGTTATTTCTTCTTCTATAGGAGTTGACCAGCATTTCAGTACTTTATCGTAAATCCCCAAATCGTCAGGTAGAAGATCATTTCTGAGGTCTTTGCTCTCAAGCTCCTTTTTGACAAAAGTATAGACATTCCGGCTAGCCCCTAAAAGAGTTTTATTTCTATACTGTAAGTATAGCTCCAGCAAAAACCACGTGTGCTTGTTCCAATCATTAGATGAAATAAAACGATCTGATATATATGCAGCAATAAAATCAAAAAGAATTCTTTCTTCTTTCTGCCAACCGAACATTGTAAAATGAATTAAGGTCGAAATTATTTCCTTAAATGTATAATCCACTGTCGAATTAGGATATCGGATTCTATATAACTCCTGCGATATACATTGATAAAATACAGTGGGGTACATCAGTTTTAATCCTTCAATTCGATTTGTATTTTGGACTAATACTTCCTCTTTCCATGTCATTAAATAGTTATCGTATATCGTTCCAAGATTAATTAACAAGACATGATCCCTGTCTACATTATTGGATTCAACAATATCAACAATTTTACTTATACACCTCTCATACTCCGTTTTCCCATGCTCAATAAAGCTTTCATTGACAAAGTTTTTGCGATATTTTTTATAGGACATGCTTAATTTTTTAGAATTTAGCATTAGATTCTCCTTCATAAAAATTATTCTATTCTTTTTGACCAATCCCTGATTTTCAACTCATCTACTCCAAAACCAATATCCGTTTTCTTTAAATCAGCTTCAACCCTGATAAAGTCTATCTCTAATTCATAGTTTTCCTCCTTTAACTGTTTATACCTATCATTAAAACCAGCATATCTGGGATCATTACTAAATCGCATTTTCTCGAAATACTGTCCTCCACCTGACTTCTGAGCATCAGAGTAAACAAAGTGGGCTCTCTCCGAAGTCTTTGCTTCAATAATAGTTAGCTTTGGTGGTGGTCCTTTAGATAAAAACGCACCATCTAATCCGTTCCTACCCTTCTGAAATAGTGACGAGACGTCATCGCCGAGATTATTTTGCTTAGCGACAATTCTCGCTACCTCTTCACCAAAGTTTCCTTTGTCATGATTATAAACAGTTGATGTTGTACCAATTTTTCTTTCATGCTCTTTAGCCAGCTTGAGATCAAATTTTTCGCTTATATCATCCGTTGCGTCAAGTTTATTGGCAAGCTTGCTTTTTGCAGTAATGATTTTGTTTAAGCTAGCTTTATTTCCCCCTGCAAGCTCGGCAACCTTAAGTCTTTCAATATCATCTAGCTTTTTAAGATTGGAATGAGCAAAGCGATCGAGTTCAACCGGCTTCATTCCATCTTTCTTTAATTTTTTAAATTCTTTATTGAAGTCCTGCTCCTTGATGTCCTTCATAGTCCCATCAGCCAGCAACACCCAAGGATTAACCTCGCCATACAGACGAATATGCTTGCCCTTACGCACCAGCTTAAACTTCTTGAACTTGAATTTCTGCAGAATCCGGTCCAGCAGGCCCCGGAGATTTTTGGCCCCCTTCATGAGCCCCTTTTGCAGGCTCTTAATCACGATTTTACCATTACGTATAATCATGCTGCCGCTCTTGGAGGCCAGCTTGGCCCCGGATTTCAGCAGGCTCTTGATGCCTTTGGCTCCTGCGCCTACAACGTTCTTCACCCCGCTGGCTGCCGCTCCGACGCCCTTCTTGACAGCTTGTCCGGCTTTCTTGACTCCTGTTCCTATGGCCTTGAAGCCCAGCTCCATTGCGAGCTCAACGAGTCCCATGGCCAGTGCCGTTGCGAGCGCGATGGCCGCAGGTTCAATCATCTTCTGCCAGCCCTGGCTCAGGTAGGTACCAATATAGCCGGAGGCCTGGACAAGGGTCTGCGCCACGGATTTAATCGCATCTGCCTGCAGGTATACGGTGATGATTTTAATAGTCATCGGAAGCTTTCCAAAAAGTTACTGAGAGAATAAAGAAAAAAGAAGGTCGATTATTCAGTTATTAAACTGAAATCGACCTGATGGATTGATAGTTAGAGGTTATGTGAAAAATGTGAAGAGTTTGTCTTTACTCGTAGAAAGACTACTTTTGGGACAGCCTCTGTATGAATATTATTCTGTTTTATATAGTGATTGTATAAATTCTGTAAAGCTCAATGCTGTCAATCTTACTAACTCTTTGATTAAACCTTTATCTTCATCCAAATGGGTTAGATCACAATAATATACTCTTCCTATATCTTCTCCGCTAACAGCCAAACATATGATGTTGTTCATAGGGTCTCTACCAATAGGGAGAAAATTTGAAGGAATTATATTAGTTAGATTATATTTTTGATAGAATCCTTCGATACTATGCTCTTCTCTTACATCAAATGGAAAGAAAAGCATAATTGAAGAAGTTACGACTTCATCCAACGTTTGAAATCTTCTCAAAACGCTTTTACCACCATTATATTTTTTTATAAATCTCTTATAATCACTTGGCAAAATGAGATTGTACTTTGATTCAAAAACAACTAGCTCCTGCTCTAAAACCGGTTCAAATGAAAACTCAAATTCAATTTCCATAGATACAACCCCTCTATTCTGCAGAATATAATCCATTTAGTAATTCTGTAAATGTACTACAAACAGGAATTATTGCATCCTCCCCAATCTCCTCATGATCATAAAATATTATTTCAGGTGACTGAACCTTTAAGCGATAATCGAAACATAATAAATTTCCAAACGGATCTCTTGCAATAGGTACAAGTCCGGCAATTGAAGTCTCTTCTTCAAAATCATAAAACATTGTTATATTTAAATTATCATTTGTGAAGCTTAATAAATTATTTAATACTCCCTGTTCACCGTCGTTCATATCGAAGCAATTCGGTTCTGGGTAACCTCCGTTATACAGTTGAATGCATCTCTTATAATCTTCTGGAAACTTTACTCCAAAATTATTTTCAACTAATTTTATTAGTGTTTCATCGTGTAATTCTTCGCCATTAATCCACTTATTCACTCCCATACCATCATCTCCAATATATTCTTTTTTATCTTACCTTTTCTTCCTTTTCGTCCCCCCCCCCAAATGGCTCTGCCTCCTGTATGACCAGAAACTTGATGCTCAAAATAATCTATAATTTGCATCCGCCCTGCTTCCTGATGATGATGCCAGGTAAAAGTATCCGGTACTTTGCCTTCTTTTAGTAGATTTCTTTCAGCTGCAGTAAATTTTTTTGCGAGTTCTGGGTTTTCTAATATTTCTTTATATAACTCCTTTGAAAGGTAATCGAATTGAACTTTATCAGACTCAAGGTAATATTTTTCAGGTAAAGTTATATCATGCTTGGAATCAAGTATTGGATATCCTTCAGCATCATATTTAACTCTATACTCCTTACCACTTTTTTTAGAAAGAAAAGTATAGGTAGTGGTTCCATCTTCATGAGGCTCCATTTTTTTATAATTTCTCGGTTTGTTAGGTTTCTTATTATACTTAGATTGTTTTCTGGCAGCATCCTCCATCGCATTATCATAAGCGCTTTGAAATTTATCAGGATCTTTCGTTTTAAGGTCTATTAGCTTAATACGCGGATTAAATATCCCATAGAGAATAATATGATTCTTTATGCGTTCCAACTCAA